>CAZMKY010000150.1:0-5743 GCA_964566835.1 uncultured Rhodobacterales bacterium | reverse complement strand
GAGCCCTGGAAGCTCGTCGACTACATCAAGTCGTTCAACTACCTGAACTATGACGGCGGACAGTTCTCGACCTCTCAGGGGCGTGGCGTCTTCATGGATCAGGCCCTGGACATCCTGCCAGCGGACTATTGGCGCTGGTGGCTTCTCAGCCATGCGCCCGAGACGTCGGACAGCGAATTCACGTGGGAGAACTTCCAACAGTCGGTCAATAAGGACTTGGCCGATGTTCTGGGCAATTTCGTCAGCCGTATTACCAAGTTCTGCCGCTCGAAATTTGGCGAAGCCGTGCCGGAAGGCGGGGAATATGGACCTGAGGAACACGCTCTGATCCAACGCCTGACCGAGGGCCTCGCCCGCTATGAAGCTCAGATGGAAGCCATCGAGGTGCGCAAGGCGGCAGCAGAGCTCCGTGCGATCTGGGTTGCGGGCAACGAGTACCTGCAATCTGCAGCACCCTGGTCTGCCTTCAAGGAAGACCCCACCCGCGCCGCGGTAATCACCCGGCTGGCGCTGAACCTGATCCGCGTCTACGCCGTGCTGTCCGCGCCGTTCATCCCCGATGCCTCGGCCCGGATGCTGAGCGCGATGAACACGCTGGATATGGAATGGCCGACCGATATGGCAGACGCTCTGAGCGCCCTTCCGGCAGGTCACGCGTTCACGGTTCCTGACGTGCTTTTCCGCAAGATCACCGACGAAGAGCGTGAGGAATGGGCTGAACGCTTCGCGGGTGTCAGGACCTAACGCGCGGGAACGGGTCTCTACGCTGCGCGCTGTCCGCTGTAGAAAATGACGCGGGCGGGCACGCGAATGCCGTCTTTCGTCTGAAACGCCGAATAGCCCTCTGCGACGGCCGCACCGATCGTGCTGAGCAGCCGATCTTCGTCGTTTGGCGCGCCGAAGGTCTTGATCAGGCCCCGCGCGGGACCGACGGCAAGCATCATCGCTGAAATCTCTTCTGATGTTCCGGGCGGTGTGAGATGCAGATCGACCGCCTCGCTTGCGATGTGGTCGAACCCGGCGCCTGCCATGAGATCCGCAACCATCGCCGCATTCGCAAAGGCCATGGGTCCGGGCGCAGCGGGGTCGGGCTTTGGCATTTCTGGCATCGCCCCGGCCATCGCGCGGCCCGGCACCGAAAACCAAGGATTGTGCTCGGGTCCGGCCCAGGTCACGAAATGGATCCGACCGCCCGGCTTCAGTGCCTGCGCAATATTTGCGAAGGCGACGGTCGGGTCGGGAAAGAACATCATTCCGAACAGTGACACGACCGCATCGCAGTCAAGGCCAGAGAAATCGTGGGACTGCGCATCGCCCTGAATTGCAGTCACCTGCGGCAGACCCGCCGCCCGCGCTCTTGCGCGTTCGACAAAGGCGTTGGCGATGTCGAATGCGATGACTGTGCCAGTGGCGCCAACTTGGTCCGCCGCGACCAGTGACAATCCGCCAGACCCGCACCCGATATCGACCATAGCCTCGCCAGGTTGAAGGGCCGCACGGTTCATCAGTTCATCGCGAACAGGAAGATGCGCAAGTTCAATGGGAACCTCTTTGGCGATCCACGGCGCGGCTTGTATATTCCAATCCATCCAGCGTCCCCCCTTGCAGCACTGACTGACCCGCATCGGCCTGTCGTCGAAGAAGCTTACGCTGCGTTACCTGATTTCCCCAAGCCCTTTCGCCGCCTCCCGACCGATGCCGGGGACGCTGTTGATGATGGTTTGGGTTTGTCGGGGTGAAGCGCGGGTGGCGCGGGAAAGGTGGCGGGCCCGCCGAGGCGGTCGGTTTCTTGTCACTTGGCTTTGCGCGATGCTCCCCCTTTCGGGGCGAAACCTGTCGCGTGTTCGAACGACGCGCTGTGTATTCCGCACTTCTGAACGTCGCGTAACACCAAAGTTCGGTGGCGCTTCGCGCGATGCAGCAAGTCTGTTAAGAGTTCGGCTATGGTTAAGGTGACTGGCATTGGTGGTATTTTCTTTCGCGCCCGCGACCCCGTGGCGCTGAAAGACTGGTATGAAAAGCATCTTGGTGTCTGGTTTGACGCTGAAGGGACCGGGATGTGGGACCAGCAATCCGGGCCGACGGTGGTCTCTCCTTTTTCCGAAGACACCGAATATTTTCCGCGCGACAAAGCCTTTATGCTGAACTTCAGGGTCGACGATCTGGATGCTGCGATGCGTGAGTTCGAATCCGCAGGCATTTCGGTTGAAACGCAACCCGACTGGGATGTGCCCGGCATCGGCCGCTTCGCGCGCATTTATGACCCAGAGGGAAATCCGATCGAACTCTGGCAGCCAGAGGCAGGCTGAGGATGGCGTCTCGCCCGCTTGAGGATCGCGAAGAGTTCGAGGTGAAGTCCCTAGAAGAGCTTCACGCCTGGCTGGCGGAGAACCACAAGCGGCCCGAAGGGGTCTGGCTCATCCATCATAAGAAAGCGTCCCCACATTATCTCGCCATGGGCGACATCGTGGACGAATGCCTGTGCTGGGGCTGGGTCGATAGCCTGTCGCGGGGCAAGGATGATCTGAGGACCATGCATTGGATCGCACCGCGCAAAGCTGGATCGAATTGGAGCCGCGTGAACAAGGACAAGATCGCCCGCCTGCAGGACGCTGGTCGGCTGCAAGCCGCTGGCATCGCGATGGTCGAAGCGGCGCAGAACGACGGGACCTGGACGGCACTGGACGATGTCGAAAATCTTGTGGTTCCGGACGATCTGGCCGCCGCCTTCGACGCTCGGCCCGGATCACGCGCGGCATGGGACGACTTTCCCCGCTCGGTCAAGCGCGGTGTTCTTGAATGGATCTTCACTGCCAAAACGCCACCCACGCGCGCAAAGCGCATTGCGGATACGGCAGACAAGGCCGCCAAGGGCGAACGCGCCAATCAGTGGAAATCCTGAGGGAATTGGACGTGGTACGGGCGGCCGGACTCGAACCGGCACGGGCCTTCGGCCCAGGAGATTTTAAGTCTCGTGCGTCTACCATTCCGCCACGCCCGCAACATCTTGCGGTCTAGGCAATCATGGCCGGGGCGTCAAAGCTCTTCGCCCTTAGGTTCGATCAGAAATTGCCGTTCGGACAGCCATGGGTTCAGCTCCAGCGCTTCGCGCAGGACAAGCTGACCATCATCGGTCCGCCCCATGCCCAGAAGCGTCAGCGCCTTACCGGCCATCGCGGCCACATGTCGGGGCGATCGTTCCAATGCCAGATCCAGATCCTTCAGCGCCGCCTCGTAGTCACCGCGCAGAAAGTTTGCGAAGGCCTTCTGGTTGTACCCTTCCGCGTAGTCCGGGCAGTAGGCGATCAGTTCGTCAAAGCGGTCAATAGCTCCGTTGAAGTCATAAGATTCGCGGCGCGCCATGCCTTCATCCAGCAAGCCTTGTGCTTTGACATCCGGCGCCTTTGCCCAAAGCCGCCATAGCTCATTCGACAGCACGCGGGCCGAACGCTGATCCGGTGAGGCCTGAATGCGGGCCAGAATGGCGTCAGCTTCGGCTTGAATGGCAGGCGGCGGCGGGCAGGCTGCAAACGCGGGGCTGGCAAGGCAGCAGAGGGCTAGAACCAGATGTCTCATGACACAAAGCTTGGAGCGGATTGCCCTCCCGTCAAGTCAAAGACCCGTGTCTTTCACGGCCTCCATCGCCACATGGGTGGACGTCTGCGCAACATGCGGCAGGGCCGAGATGACTTCGCCCAGCACGCGACGATAGTCCGCGATATCCTTGGTCCTCACTTTCATGAGGTAGTCAAAAGCGCCCGCGATCATGTGGCATTCTTCAATGGCATCGACGCGACAAGCCGCCCTGTTAAAGGCCTCCAACGCCGCTTGTCGCGTGTCGCTCAACTTGACTTCGACGAAGGCCACATGGGCCCGGCCAAGCCGAACAGGATCCAGATTGGCGCGGTAGCCGCGAATGACACCCGACGTTTCCAATCGTCGCACCCTGACCTGAACGGGCGTTTTGGAAAGCCCGACACGCCGCGCGAGATCAGAGATCGAGACTCGCCCCTCTTCCGCCAGCACGTCGAGAATGCGTTCGTCCAGCGCATCAAGCTTCTCCAGTTCATTTGGCACGTATGACCATCCACTTTCAGATCAATTGGAGTATCCTTATCACACACTTGGTCACATTGGCTATCAGAGGTCTGATATCCTTGGCGCATGGACCAAGACCTCCCTCTCCGCCCCGATCTGACCAAGTATCCGGACCAAGCGAAGGCGCTGACAAAGCTGATTGCGCGCGCCGGACTGTCCGATGAAGACCGCCTGAAGATCACTGCGAGCGCAACCGACCTTGTGGTGCGCATTCGTGACGGTGGGCGTCCCGGTTTGATGGAGGTCTTCCTCGCGGAATACGGTCTTTCGACAGAAGAAGGCATCGCGCTCATGTGTCTGGCCGAGGCGCTTTTGCGCGTGCCGGATCCGGAAACGATAGATGCGCTGATCGAAGACAAGATCGCGCCGTCGGACTGGGGCCGCCACCTCGGCCAATCCTCATCCCCCTTGGTCAACGCCTCGACATGGGCCCTGCTCTTGACGGGTCGCGTTCTGGACGAGGCGGAACCCGGCATTGCCGGCGCCATAAGGGGCGCCATAAAAAGGTTGGGAGAACCCGTCATTAGGCGTGCCGCGCGACAGGCCATGCGCGAGATGGGACAGCAATTCGTTTTGGGTCAGACAATGCCGGACGCGCTGGACCGCGCCCGAGGTATGGAGGCGAAAGGTTACACCTACTCCTACGACATGCTGGGCGAAGCCGCCCGGACGGCGAAAGACGCCGACCGCTATGCCAAGGCTTATGCCAACGCCATCCGGGATATCGCCAACGCCGCCACCGGCGATGACATCCGGTCGCGTCCCGGTATTTCGATCAAGCTCTCGGCGCTGCATCCACGCTATGAAGTGGCCCAGTCCGATCGCGTCTTGTCAGAACTCGCGCCCCGCGTGGCAGACCTTGCCGCGGCGGCTGCTGCAGCGAATATCGGCTTGAACATCGACGCGGAAGAAGCTGACAGACTTGAACTTTCTCTCGGTGTGATCGAGCAGGTTCTGCAAGACAGTCGGCTGGAGAAATGGGACGGATTTGGCGTCGTCGTACAAGCCTACGGCCCGCGTGCACCTGCTGTGATCGACCACCTTTATGCCCTTGCAGAACGCTTCGACCGGCGGATGATGGTCCGGCTTGTCAAAGGGGCGTATTGGGACACCGAAATCAAGCATGCCCAGACGATAGGTGCCGCCGGTTTCCCGGTTTTCACATCAAAGGCTGCAACGGATATATCTTACATCGCTTGCGCCCGGCAACTAATTGAAAAATCAGACAGAATATACCCGCAATTCGCGACGCATAACGCACATTCGGTTGCGGCCATTCTGCATATGAGCCAAGACCGACAAGCCTTTGAATTTCAACGTCTTCACGGCATGGGCGAACGTTTGCATGACCTCGTCCTGCAAGACGCTGGAACGCGGTGTCGGATCTATGCACCCGTGGGCGCGCACAGGGATCTTCTGGCCTACCTCGTCCGCCGCTTGCTGGAGAACGGGGCAAATTCCAGCTTCGTCAATCAGATCGTTGACGAAGACGTGCCACCAGCGGTCGTGGCCGAAGACCCGTTCGCACGGGCCGACGCGAGAAGCGCCTTGCCCTCTGGCCCGGACCTCTATCAGCCCGACCGCACCAATTCCAAAGGGTGGGATCTGACCGACACGGATCACCTAGCCGCTTTCGACGACGCCC
>CAZMKY010000149.1:0-1892 GCA_964566835.1 uncultured Rhodobacterales bacterium | reverse complement strand
CGGGCCGAGGCGGAGGTGGCTCTACAATGGAGGCGTCAGCTTGCGGTTCCGGCGCCGGGGTGGGTTCGATCAGTTTCTGCTTGCGGCGTTCTCGGGCCGACTTGATACGATCCTCAATTGATCCCCCGGCGCGACGCCCGGTGGTTCTTGTCCCCGGATTGTTCCTGTCGTTGTCCACCAGCACCACACTTTCCGCATTTCAGGTGACGAAAGGCTTGGGCCTCCGTCAAGTGCTGCGGTCCGTTTACACCTTTTCGACTGTCACCAGATCGCCGGTGTAGAAGGCCAGATGTTCCTTGATTGCGGCAACCGCTTCAAAGGGGGCTTCATAACTCCAGACGGCGTTCTGAAGTGTCGTCGACTTGGTCACGATGGTGAAATAGCTCGCATCGCCCTTGTGTGGGCAATGGGTGGTCTTGTCCGAAGCATCGAGAAACTCCATCGCAATATCCTCACGCGGGAAGTAGATGACCGGGTCATAGGTGCCTTCCTTCAATGACAATGCCCGCGTGCTTTCACCGAGGACGGCGCCACCAGCGCGAATGACCCAGGTGCCGTCGGTTGGCGTGATCGTGATGTAGTCTGCCATGGCGGCGTCCTCCTTTACGCGACTGGACCAAAGGTCTGTCGCAGTGTCGGTTTTCAGTCAGATAGGGCGGGTGGCGTCTTTGAGCCAGTCCAACGCCTCGGGCGACACGCGTGGTCCAATCTTCTCAAGAACCAGCTCGTGATAGTCGTTCAGGGCTTTGCGATCGTGCGGATGAAGCTCATCGGCCAAGATCAAGCGTCTGTCGATCGGCACATATGTCAGGGTTTCAAAGTCCAGTTGATCGCGCTCATCCCCGATCTTCTGCGCTTCGCGCACGACGATCAGGTTTTCGATCCGTATACCGAACGCGCCTTCGCGGTAATAGCCGGGCTCGTTCGACAAGATCATGCCCGGCTTCAAGGGCACTTCGCTCACGCGGCTCAGACGTTGCGGTCCTTCGTGGACGTTCATATAGACGCCGACGCCGTGTCCGGTGCCATGGTCATAATCCATGCCGCGACGCCAAAGCGGGGCGCGGGCCAATGCGTCTAGATCCCGACCAGACAATCCACGCGGGAAACGTGCCCGCGATATCGCAATCATGCCTTCGAGCACGAGGGTGAACGCTTCGCATGCCTCTTGGGGCGGCGTGCCGATTGCGATGGTCCGAGTGATGTCTGTCGTGCCATCCAAGTATTGCCCACCGGAATCGACCAACAGGAGCGAGTTCGCTTCAACACGGCGATTGGTTTCTTCCGTCACGCGATAGTGGACAATTGCGCCATTCGGGCCAGCGCCCGAAATCGTGTCAAAGGATATGTCGCGCAAAGCGTTGGTGGCGCGACGGAAGCCTTCAAGCGCACGCACCACGTCAATCTCGGTCAGAGTGCCCGTCAGAGCCTCTTTGTCGAGCCAGCACAGGAACTCCACCATCGCGGCGCCGTCGCGCAGATGTGCCTCTCTGGTCGAGGCGATTTCAGCGTCGGTTTTCTGCGCCTTCGCCAAGATGCACGGGTCATCGCCCCACGCCACTTCGATGCCAGCGTCGTTCAATGCCAAGCTGACGGCCATCGGCGCGGTGGCCTTGTCGACCCGGACGGGGCCTTCGAGTTTTGCAAGTTCTGCAAGCAGCGCGTCAGGGGGTAGCTGTGTGATCGATGGGTCAGGTCCCAGAGCCGCGGTTTTGGCAAGGTCCACAAACAACGTGACCGTCGCATCATCGTGGAGAATGGCGAAGGCTTGCATCACCGGGTTTCTGGCGATGTCGCGGCCACGAATGTTCAAGAGCCAACAAATACTATCCGGCAGGCTGAGAAAGGCCGCTTTGTGTCCGGCCTCTTTCAATAGGTCCGCCATGCGCTGC
>CAZMKY010000148.1:0-1818 GCA_964566835.1 uncultured Rhodobacterales bacterium | reverse complement strand
TGCGGCTGAAAGAGCCGATGATCCTGGGGCATGAAGTCTCAGGCCATATCGAGGCGTTGGGAAGCGGGGTCGACACCCTTTCTGTCGGCGATCTGGTGGCGGTGTCACCGTCGCGCCCTTGCGGAAATTGCACCTACTGCGCCGAAGGTCTGCCAAACCATTGCGAGAACATGCGGTTTTATGGCTCGGCCATGCCGTTTCCGCATATTCAGGGTGCGTTCCGCGAAGTCCTGATTGCGGACGCGACGCAATGCGTGCCCGCAAGTGGACTTTCCGCAGCAGAAGCCGCAATGGCAGAACCTCTATCTGTTGTTTTGCACTCCGTGCGCCGCGCCGGTGAAGTTTTGGGTAGACGGGTCCTGATCACGGGAAGCGGACCGATTGGCACCCTTGCCGTACTGGCCGCCCGCGCGTCGGGCGCTACCGAAATTGTCGTGACCGACCTTGAAGATCGAGCGCTTGAATTCGCAACTAACGTAGGCGCTGATCGCGTTATCAACGTGGCACGAGATGCGGATGCGCTGGCGGCTTATCAGGCCGGGAAAGGCACATTCGACATCTTGTTTGAATGCTCTGGCAGCCCCCAAGCCCTTGGGGCCGGTATTGCCGCAATGCGCCCGCGTGGCGTCGTAATGCAACTCGGTCTTGGCGGGGACATGACAATCCCGATGCAAATGCTCACGGCCAAGGAGCTCGATTTGCGGGGCTCATTCCGATTTCATGAAGAATTCGCGATGTCCGTCAAGTTGATGCAAAATGGCGCGCTGAATGTGAAGCCGCTGATCTCGCATTCCCTACCACTTGACCACGCTCAAGCCGCGTTTGATCTGGCGGGCGACCGCAAACAAGCCATGAAAGCGCAGATAGATTTTTCCTAGAGCGCTTCCTTTTGCCTGAAACACTCAAGTTTTGTAAGCTCATTCGTTTTCGTTATTCTCGCGCCAGCGCCATCTTTCGGATTTTCCGTTGGTGACGTCATCAAGCTGCTTGTTATAGTCTTCGCGCACCTTTCGTTCGCCGATGTGGCAGTCTGCTGCTTCCGATGATGCAGCGCGATAGATAAGTTCGCTGTGCGACGCGATTTCAGTCACCATCTTCCGCTCTAGCGTGGTGGCGAAATCCTCGGGCCTGTCTATGGCAATCGCGAAAGCACCGGGGCCGCCGATGACGCAGTCTTCAAAGTAGTCCAGAAGTTCGGAGGCATCGTCGCTTTCTATAGGCAGACCGTTGATCGTGACCCCATGCCAGAGACCGCGATTTCGGGCGAGTTCCACATATTCGCCGGAGTTGTTGTAGCCATCGGAAGAGATATCAACGACCCAGCGCTCTGCGGAGGGTGCAGAGGAAAACAGGTCTGTGGCGGTGTTCAGCGCGGCGGAAATGGATGTCTCGCCACTACGGTACAATGGGGCGACTTCCAGCTTTTCGGCAACGGCAGCGGCAGTATCGCGCCCGTCAATGACCGTCCAGGGGACGATGAGGTGCTGGGTGCGGTCATCGCCCCATTCAAGATAGGCGACGGCAACGCGGCCATATCGGCCACTTGTCATGGCGCGAACAACGCGGTCGGACCGGAAAGCCTGCACATAGCCGCGGCGTTGAAGGTCCAACTCGTAAGGGCCAACCGAGAAAGAGATATCGGCGGCCAGAACAAGGGCGAGGTCCACCCTGTCTTTGGCGTGAAGAGGCGCGCCTAACAACGCGAAGATGGCGAGGGCAAGAAGCCGCATTCCTATTACCTCAATCGCAAATTGGCGGGGCCGGTCTTGTATATCATGCCTTTTGATCCCGAACCTGCGTGTTGTGCCCTTACTGGAT
>CAZMKY010000147.1:0-2427 GCA_964566835.1 uncultured Rhodobacterales bacterium | reverse complement strand
AGCAGTCGATGGCGGCGGGCGTGGTGCCCCAGTCTTCGTGCAGCTTCAGTGCACCGGCGCCTGCGCCGACCATCTCGACCAGTGCGGCCGGATGGCTGGCATTGCCCTTGCCGGAGAGTGCGACGTTCATAGGTACGCCGTCCATAGCCTGCAGCATGCGCCCGATGTGCCATGGCCCCGGCGTGCAGGTTGTGGCAAGCGTTCCATGCGCAGGTCCTGTGCCACCGCCGAGCATCGTTGTCACACCGGAATGGAGCGCGTCATCGATCTGCTGCGGACAGATCCAGTGGATATGCGCATCAAAACCGCCGGCCGTCAGAATGCGCCCCTCGCCAGCGATCGCTTCGGTGGACGGTCCGATCACGATGTCGACGCCTGCTTGAGTGTCTGGGTTGCCGGCCTTGCCGATCTTGTGGATCTTCCCGTCCCTCAGACCCACATCGGCTTTGTAAATTCCGGTATGATCGACAATCAGCGCGTTGGTGATGACCGTATCGACCGCGCCATCTGCCCGCGTCGCCTGGCTTTGCCCCATGCCGTCGCGGATGACCTTGCCGCCGCCGAATTTCACCTCTTCGCCATAGGTCGTGAGGTCCTTCTCAACCTCGATGAAGAGCTCCGTATCGGCGAGGCGCACCTTGTCGCCGGTCGTGGGACCGTACATGTCGGCATAAGCGGCGCGTGAGATCGTTGCAGGCATGGATATGTCCTCTTTCAACCGTCGTGTCAGGCGGGGCCTGACGTCTTCATTTCTTCTGGCGGGCAATGTTCCCGCCGGGGGCATGCTGCCCCGTCATCATGCGCCCGGGGCGAAGTCCCCTGCGCCAACCGAATTCATAGATCGCCCATCACTTTGCCCTGAAACCCGACCGCGCGCCGTGCACCAGACAGTGGAACGAGCCTGACTTCGCGCGTCTGCCCCGGTTCAAACCGAACGGCGGTGCCCGACGCAATGTCGAGGCGCATGCCGTGTGCAGCGCCCCGGTCAAAGGCAAGGCCACCGTTGGTTTCGGCAAAGTGGTAGTGGCTTCCGACCTGTATGGGACGGTCGCCCGTGTTTGACACTTCAAGCGTTACGGCCTCTCGGTCGGAGTTCAGCGTGATGTCGCCATCGGCTGTCAGCACTTCACCGGGGATCATGGACGGTCTCCTTCAGCTGTCGTAGTCGGGGTTTTTTGCGGATTTGTAGCGGTCGATGAGGCGCGGCCCGAACACGCCAAGTGCTGCACCAAGGGCCAGCGGCATGGCGTGGGCCGAACCGAAGACCATCGACAAAAGCGCGGCCAGAACCAGAAGGATCGCGAAGGTGAACAAGCGAAGCTCCATCCCTTCCAGCGGCGTTTCGGTCAAAAGCACGCCTTCCATCAACTCTTTCACTTTCGGTTCCGCATAGGGCGCGCCTGCGCCTGCGGCGATGCCAAGGATCAAAGTGGCCAGCATGTCAGATCTCCTGTTCCGGGGGTGTCATCCTTCAGAGCCTAGCGGATGGGATGATGCACCGTCACCAGTTTGGTGCCGTCGGGAAAGGTTGCCTCGACCTGAACGTCGTGGATCATCTCTGCGATGCCCTCCATGCACTGATCGCGCGTGACGACATGCGCCCCGGCCTCCATCAGGTCGGCGACGCTTTTGCCATCGCGGGCGCCTTCCACGACGAAATCCGTGATCAGCGCGATGGCTTCGGGATGGTTCAGTTTCACGCCGCGCTCCAGCCGGCCCCGCGCCACCATCGCGGCGAGCGAGACCAAGAGCTTGTCTTTCTCCCGTGGGGTCAGGTTCATCTTGTCGTCCTCTTCAGATCTGCCAGACGCGGGGCAAGGGGCCCCGCGTCAGATGTTGGATCAGGTTTGCCGTCCGTCGCCGAAGCGCGAAGGCATCAGATTGCATAAGGCGTATGATCAGCACATCGCCAGAGACGCTTGCAGCCGCGTCGCGGGCCGCGCCGAGGTGGCGGCGCACATCGTCCAAACGGTCGGTTGCACCGGGTCCAGCCATGGCCACCACGGTCATCGCACCGGCACCAGCAAGCCCGGCGGGTGCAGCGTTTTCCTTCAGATCATCTGCGGTCAGCCGCAGGGCATCATGAAACATCGGGGCGCCATCGGCGCGCTCAATCCGGCGTCGGTCGATGACGTCGACGGCGTTCAGCCTCTCACCCATTGCGTGGCGACCCAGCACGATGGTTTCGACCATCAACACCCGCGCACCTTCGCCAAGATTGACCGTTGTCCGGCGGTCGAGGCCAGCATGATTAAAAAGGATCGTTTCCTGCGGAAGCCAGATCAGGTCCGCCCCTTCGCCAACCGTCAGGCGCACATCGACCGAAGCGCGCCCACCGCTGGAGGCATAGACGCGTTCGGCCGTTTGCGTCACCGCCAGAGCTTCGGCACCAGCGCCAAGACCGACGGCAAACCGCATATCATCACC
>CAZMKY010000146.1:0-2609 GCA_964566835.1 uncultured Rhodobacterales bacterium | reverse complement strand
CAGATCGTTCTTATCGGCTTGTTCTTCCGTCACAAGGGCAAGTTCAGGGACCGCAGCCCGCAGTCCGGCCGATATATGAGCGTCAGCGGCTTCGTCAGCTGCCGTGACAGGACTTTCATCTGCCTTCTCGCGCACCGCCATGTCCGGCGCGTTGTAGATCTCCATGATCAAGGCGCCTGCTTCCAACGCCAAACGGCGCATGACGGGGACAAGTTGAGCAGGATCTGGTCGTTCGGACATGAGAGACGCCTTGGGCTTTGTTCCGGGCAATGTCTGGCTTATGGTGGCGTCAAAGCGGGACATCAAGTGATCCCGCGTGCGGAGGCAGCGCATGTTCGAACGCAAAGTCCACAAGACGCTGGCCAGTTCTGCCTTCTCCACGGCTGAACTGATCTTTCACACCGCTGTCCGGTCCGTCCGAAGCGGTCACCGGAATGCTGTCTTGGCCATTCTCTCCAGCATTCTGCAGACTTTGATGCTGGTCGCGATCTTCTACGCTGTTTTCTTGATGTTGCCTGGCCTTAGGTCTGCCGCCATCCGAGGCGACTTCCTGCTCTACATCATGACTGGCATTTTCATGTACATGGTGCACATCAAATCGGTCGGTGCTGTTGCAGGCGCGGACGGTCCGGCGTCACCGATGATGCAACACCTGCCGATGAATACTTTCGTCGCGGTGTGCGGCGCCGCATTGGGCGCGCTGTACGTGCAAGTCGCCGCCATGTTGAGTGTGCTGTTTGTCTATCACATCGTCGCTGGCCCAATCGAAATCCAGAACCCCGCAGGCGCGTTCCTGATGCTGATCCTTGCTTGGTTTTCGGGTTGTTGCGTTGGCATGGTCTTTCTGGCGCTGTCCCCTTGGGCACCGGGGGCGACCGGCATGCTCAAGCAATTCTATATTCGAATCAACATGTTCGCCTCAGGCAAAATGTTTGTGGCAAACCAGCTTCCCACGCATCTGGTCGCAATCTTCGCCTGGAATCCTCTTTATCACATCATCGACCAAACACGTGGCTTCGTGTTCGTGAATTACACGCCGCTGAAAAGCGAAATCCCCTACCCGATCATCGTGTCGCTCATTCTGCTGACGCTCGGGTTCCTTGGCGAATTCTATACCCGCCGGCACGTCTCGGCGAGTTGGAGCGCCGGCAGATGATACGCTTTGCGTGTTTCATCTGGTTTGCTCTGGCCAGCGCCACGTGGGCGACGCAGGACGCATGGCCTGCGCTTTTTGACGTTCAGGGCGTTGCTGTTGACGATGTGCTGAATATTCGCGCTGCACCCAACGCCGAGGCACCGATCATCGGCCAACTCAGACACGATGCCACGAATGTCGAGGTCATCAGCCCGAATAGTCGCCACAGTTGGGGTCTGATCAATAGCGGTGAGGAAACGGGCTGGGTCTCTCTGGCCTATCTTGTGCGGCAACCGGGACAATGGCTGGGCAGCTTTCCGGATGTTCGGGCATGCTATGGGACTGAACCCTTCTGGTCGCTCGGGCGCGATGGTCAGGGTGCGTTGACGTGGGACGAACCCGGACAGAGCACGTCCGGAACTGAAACCCAAACCTGGTCTTCCGGCAATCGCCGCGACCGTCACGCCTTCTCGGGCCGCTTTGATGGCACTGGTCCGCGTGAAGTCTTTGCCGTCCTGTCCCTGCAAAGCTGCCGTGACGGGATGAGCGACCGGCTGTTCGGTATCAGTGTCGATCTTCTTATCGGTGATCTCGAAGGTGCCGAGATGTTGTCGGGATGCTGCAGCCTTCAGTCCCGTTGACCCGCGATCCGCAAAGTCAGATTCAATCGTCCGAACTTCGGCAATAGATCCGAGGATCCGAATTTGATCCGGTCAATTCCGTGGTAAGCCAGCCTTGCGTCACCTGACAGAAGTGCAACGTCACCCGATTTGAGCCATATGGACTTGGTCGAACCTTGTCGTTCGACTTGGCCCACACGAAACAAAGCATCGTCACCCAGCGAGATGGAAAGCACCGGCCAATTCAGCCCCGCCTCGTCCTTGTCTTGATGCATGCCCATTTTGGCGCCTTCACCGTAGAAGTTCACCAAACAGGAATCCGGCAGTTTGGATTCGCCCGCGTATGCGCGCCAGATTGCGATCACGCTGTCCGGAATCTCGGGCCAGCGGCCCCCTTCCGGAGACAGGGGCGCATAGCGATAGCCGGACCGATCGGACATCCAGCCCAGATCCCCCGCCGCAGTCATCGCAACACTCATTTTGCGTCCGCCCGGTGTCTCGTAAGACCGAGGCGGCGCAGCGCGCGCAACACCCCGAATATCAGCCAGCAAAGCCTCTTGCCGGGTCCGGTCCAAGGCGTCTTGCCAGACCTTGACACCGTTCACATCGACAGGGTCGTCGAAAAGGCGTGTCATATGTGACATTCCGCAACGTTTTCCACAGATTCTCCGCCCTTCCACCGCTTGCAGCGCCCGAATGCGCTTCTTATATAGCCCGGCAGCGGCGCGTCAGGAGTATGTTGCGCCAGTCTTGGGATGGGACCGCGGTGCCAAAACGGGCTTTGGTCCCAAACATCGCCGAAGAAAGAGGACATGAGCATGAGTAAAGTCATCGGGATCGACCTGGGGACGACG
>CAZMKY010000145.1:0-6903 GCA_964566835.1 uncultured Rhodobacterales bacterium | reverse complement strand
TTCCTCCACAACCGGGATAGGCGTCACTTGGCCGGACTCATCTACACCCTCAATCGCCCGCGTCAAACGAAGCGCGCCGGGGTCAGGTGCGATCAAGTAAGACCCGTTTCCATCGCGATTGCCCATTTACGGCGCCTTCCGTGGTCCTGTATTGCCGCTGATAAGATTAGGACGCAGACATGACCTCCACCACAGGAAAATCGGCTTTTCGACAAGGTGTTCTTGCTGGCCTGCCTTTTATCCTTGTCGCATTTCCTTTTGCGACGCTCTTTGGCGTGCTCGCTGCCGAGGCCGGCCTTTCGGTCGCGATGGCAATGGGCTTCTCGATCGTCGTCATCGCCGGCGCGGCCCAATTCACGGCCCTGCAGCTGATGCTGGAGAATGCTCCTGTCTGGATCATCATGTCGGCGTCACTGGCTGTGAACCTTCGCATGGCGATGTACTCCGCCGCCCTTGTCCCCCACCTTGGTGCTGCCCCTTTCTGGCAACGGGCGCTGGTAGGCTATGTCAACTTTGACCAAAGCTACGCCGTTGCAATCGTGAAGTACGAAGACGCGCCCGAAATGTCCGTCGCGGACAAGGTTGGGTACTTCCTGGGCGCCGTTGTACCAGTGGTCCCTGCTTGGTTTCTTGGCACGCTCTTTGGTGCCATCGTCGGGTCACAGATCCCGGACTGGTTAGCACTCGATTTCGCGATGCCAATCCTGTTCCTGTCCCTTGTCGCGCCAATGATGAAGACCGTCGCACACTTGGCCGCCGCAGGGACCTCTATCGTCGTGGCGCTTGCCCTTGGGTTCATGCCGTCGGGAACAGCCGTCCTAATTGCTGGACTGGTCGCAATGATGGTGGGAGCCGAGGTTGAACGACGGAGGGACCGCGCATGACACTGACCAATACCGAGATCTGGTTGATCGTCATTGCACTTGGGATCGGGACGTATCTGATCCGCTTTTCGTTCCTTGGACTGATTGGCGATCGAGAATTGCCCGAATGGGTGCTTCGTCACTTGCGCTACACGCCGGTTGCCGTTTTGCCCGGGCTCGTTGCGCCGCTTGTGATTTGGCCAAGCGCCACTGGCGGTGAGTTCGACCCGCCGCGATTCATCGCCGCCGCAGCAACTCTTGCAGTTGCCTACTGGACAAAGAATCTTTTCGCCGGAGCTTTCGCGGGCGCGGGCACGCTTGCCTTGATGCTTCAGCTCTTCTGAGTGGCCTGAAACAACACACCGTGGTTGTCGTCTGCGTCGTCGTCGGAAATCGTTCGACGCGTCACACCCGGCACTTTGTCGACGGCTTTCATCAGGCTGTTCGGGAAGTAAGTCACCGGGAAATCACCGATGCCGGCCTGACGCAAAATCCGCGTTATTGACAACGTGCACTGTGCCTTCGGCACAGCGCCATAGCTTTCGGCAATCGCCTTCACGCGCTCGGCTTGCGCCGCGGTCAGCGGAATTTCCTGTATCTGGACGTCGAAGGTTTCACGCGCGTGGTAGTCGATATAGACCGATACAGCCCGGTCCGTCATGCCGTAGTGAACGTCATTCCGTTCAGGCACGAAAGGCACCTGAAACGTTCCAGCCGGGTCAAACAACACACGCTCGGACGGCGCGTCGATCAGCAAACCCGAATGGCCGCCAGACCCGTTACGCGTGCTTGTTACCGTGAAAATTGTGATCTTGGGCTGATTGCCTGTGACGAAGCGCGCGGCGTCTACGGCGGATTGCGGGGCCCATACTGGCTCTGCCGGCCCACCACAGGCCGCCAACACCAAAAGACCAAAACCAAGTAGCGCTGCGCGCAGCCTCATCAGACGTTGATGAAGGCCAGAAGGATCAAGGCCACGATGATGACGATGACCGTGTTCTTGGAATAACGGATAAAGCCTTCGAAAGCCTTCTCCTGTGCGGTGATGTCCATCTCGCCGTGCTTGTGTCGACCTTCAGCCATTTGGCGTGCTCCACAGATTCAATTCGTTTGAACGGGTGCTACCCTATCGCAAGGGCGCTGTCACGGGGGTCCGGCGTCGCATTTGGCCGCAGTCAGACGTCTTCTTCCAACGCCTTTTCCAGGCGGAAGCCAATGCGCACGGGTTCGACATCCGGCTTGGCCTTCGGCATGGCACGCAACAGCACGTTCAACTGGCTGACATGCTGGACAAGCTGCACCTTTGTTCCACTGGCGTCAGTGCCATAGAACGTCACAATGTCGGGGTCGAAGTATCCCATGCCTTCAATGCGCAAGACACCCGCGCCCGTGTCCGTAAACCCCATGGCGACTTCATGGTTGTCGTCGAGCGCTTTTTCGAAGTTCTGTATGTAGAGGATCAGCCGTTGGTACGCCCATTGCGCAGGACTTTTCTTGCCAACCGGCTTCTTGGCAACCGCCGCAGGAAGTGGCCGTTGCTCTGGCGACGTAGATCCGTCGGAATGGACAGCGCCACCGGGCTTCAGAACTTCGCCTTCAGCAATTTCAGCGCTGGTTTCAATCTTGTCGTCCATCAGCCGCCGTCTCCATTTGCCAAAGCCATGCACCGTCAGCGCGGCGCGTGCGCCGCACTTCGCCCAAGTGCCAAAGATGCAGGCAATGCGCCATGGCTTCAACCAATGCGAGACCATATTCTCCGCCGCCAATCTCACGCTTGAAGAGCGGACGGAAGCATTCGACAGCCGTGCGAGGCTCGACCAAGTGCGCCCGCAGACGCTCTAGAGCGCCATGGTGATTGTGGATCAATTGCTCCAATCGGGTCGGTAATCCTGTGAAAGGCTTCTTGTGGCCCGGCAGCACAAGCTGTGCCTCTGATGCAAAAGCGGACAGCCGCGAACAGCTTTCGAGCCAATCAGATACGGGGTCGGCCTCTGGTTCTGTCGCATAAACCCCTAGGTTGGGCGAAATAGACGGCAAAAGCTGATCTCCACCGATCACCACGTCATCATCATCCGACCAGAGCGTCGCGTGATCCGGGGCATGGCCTCCGCCGAGGCGAACCGTCCAGTTTCGCTCGCCGATCCTAAGACGCGTCGCTTCGCGAATTTGCGTGAATCCAAGTGGCAGGGGATGCAGGGCGTCGGCGAAGTTGAACGGGCGTTCGTCCATACGCTTGGCCAGAACCTCCGGGTCCATGCCAGCGCCCTTGTAGTACGCCACAGTCTCTTCCGCGGGTCGGTCCTGCACATCAAGCGACAGCATCCGGGCAAAAAGCCAAGCCGTGCGGGTCATCAACAGGTCGGCCCCGTGCTGGGACTGGAACCAACCGGCAAGACCTACATGATCCGGGTGATGGTGGGTCACGATCAGTCGGTGAACCGGCTTGCCACCCAAAGGACCGGCAAGCAGATCTTCCCAGATCGCTTTCGTTCGGCGCGTCGATATGGAACTGTCGACGATCGTCCATCCGTCGTTGTCTTCCAACGCATAGACGTTCACATGATCTAGCCCCATGCCGGGAAGCGGCATGCGCATCCAGAAAATTCCGGATGCTACTTCCACAACTTCACCTTCGCTTGGGGCGTCCTCGAAAGGATATCTCAGGCGGCGGGGCGTGTCGTCCACGGGATCAGGCGACCAGGTCGTCGAGCGTAACTTCAAACAAGGTCTCGTAGCCTTCGCGCGACTGTTCCAGCAGGCTGGCGTGTTCGGGTAGCAGCCTCTGGATGTAGAACTTCGCCAGCGAAAGCCGCGCCGGGTCTGCCATAGCCGCCGCCAAATGGTAGTGCGCACCAAGAACGCGTGCGAATGCGCGAAGGTACGGAACGGCGCCCGCCATCCGGTCCTGCATGCCTTGCGCGACCAGCCACTCGGTCGTTTCACGCAGCGTCTCGGCTGAAGCCCAGACCGCCTCGCCCAGTTCAGGATGCGTTCCGCGTGCCGCTTCGGCGCCAGCTTCGATCTCGTCCAGCAGGCGATAGGCCGCTTCTCCACCGTCCATCATCTTGCGACCAACGAGGTCCATCGCCTGAATGCCGTTTGTGCCTTCGTAGATCGCCGTCACACGGACGTCGCGATAGAACTGGGCCGCACCGGTTTCTTCGACAAAGCCCATTCCGCCGTGAATCTGAATGCCCATATCGGCAATCTCGATTCCTATGTCGGTGCAGAACGCCTTCGCGATCGGCGTGAGGAACGCGGCGCGGGCTTTCCAATCGGCATCTTCTGACGCGTGACTCATGTCGATGGCAACGGCGCAGGCCAATGCAATCGCACGCGCGGCCGTCGTGTCTGCACGCATCCGGGCCAGCATGCGCCGGACGTCTGCATGCTCAGCAATGGTGCCGGTGCCGGGTGCGGCACCTTGCTTGCGCTCCATCGCATAGCCAAGCGCATGCTGGTAAGCCGCTTCCGCGATACCTACGCCCTGCGCAGCCACACCGAGCCGCGCGTTGTTCATCATCGTGAACATCGCAGCCATGCCGCCATGCTCTCGACCAACCAACCAGCCAGTCGCACCATCATATTGCATCACAGCCGTGGGCGAACCGTGCAGACCCAGCTTGTGTTCCAGCGAGACGACTTTCAGAGAATTTGCGACGCCAACACTGCCATCGTCGTTTGGCAAAAGCTTCGGCACAACGAAAAGGCTGATGCCCTTCGTTCCGGGGCCGCCATCCGGCAAGCGCGCCAAGACGAGATGGACGACGTTCTCGGCCATATCGTGGTCGCCCCACGTGATGTAGATCTTCTGGCCCGTGATCGCATATGTACCGTCGCCATTCGGCTCGGCCTTCGTCCGAAGGGCGCCAACATCCGACCCGGCCTGCGGCTCGGTCAGGTTCATGGTTCCCGTCCACTCACCACTGGTGAGTTTCGGCAGGTAGAGCGCCTTCAATTCTTCAGACGCGTGGTGTTCCAGCGCTTCGATCTGACCTTGTGTCAGAAGCGGGTTCAGGTGCAGCGCCAGATTGGCACCCGCCATCATGTCGTTCACAGCGGTGTTCAGCGTGAATGGAAGACCCATACCGCCATACTCGGGGTCGGCGGAGATCCCGACCCAACCGCCTTCAGCCATTTGGGCATAAGCGTCCGAAAAGCCCGGCGTGGACCGCACAACGCCATTTTCCAAGCGCGCGCCATCGAGATCGCCAGCACGATTGAGCGGAGCGAAAACTTCGGTCGTGAGCTTTGCAGCTTCTGTCAGAATTGCATCGACCATTTCGCCCGACGCCTCGGCGTGACGCTCCGTCTCCTGAACGGTCTTGAAACCGACAACGTTGTTGAGCAGGAAGCGCAGATCGTCTTCCGGAGCGGCGTATGGCATCTCTGACCCCCTTGAGAACGCCGACTTGTCCAATACACGACTCGGCGTTAAGCGAATGATGAATATAACAAACTACATGCGATGCACGGGATGAGCGGGCAACAACAACGCCACGTCACAGAACGTCTTCCGGATACCCTCGCGGGCCGGGACCGTGCAGCCGTCTTGTTGACGCAAGGCCGACTGGTCGCCTTCCCGACCGAAACTGTCTACGGCCTAGGGGCTGATGCGACGAACGCAGACGCCGTTCGCGCCATCTATGCCGCGAAAAACCGTCCAAGCTTCAATCCGTTGATCGTTCATGTCGCCGATATGAAAATGGCCAAGCGGTTCGGGAAGTTCGACGAGATGGCGGAAGACCTTGCGGCGCGCTTCTGGCCCGGCGGACTGACCCTTGTCGTGCCATTGCAAGACGACGCCGGGCTTCCCCGCGAAGTTACCGCAGGCCTGTCGTCCGTCGCCCTGCGAATGCCCGCGAACGAAAGTGCCCGCGCCCTGATCCGGGCAGTGGGTCTTCCTTTGGCAGCTCCAAGCGCCAATCCTTCAGGTCGGGTCAGCGCGACGACAGCGGACCATGTCTTGTCGGGCCTCGACGGGCGGATCGCCGCGGTTCTTGATGGCGGACCGACAACGCTCGGCCTTGAATCGACGATTGTGGCCGTGACCCCGGACGGGCCGCGGCTGCTGCGGGCCGGCTCTGTCACTTCAGAGGCACTCGGGTTCGGTGCAACGCCCGCATCCGTGATCGAAAACAAGGCCCCGACGTCCCCCGGCCAATTGGCGTCGCACTACGCCCCCAAAGGCACCGTCCGCCTGAACGCCACCAATGCCCTGCCTGGCGAGGTGATGATCGGATTTGGCGACACCCCGGGCGACGTCACACTTTCGGCGACCGGCGACCTCGATGAAGCGGCGGCAAGCCTCTTCGCGGTTCTTCACGACATGGACGCGCGCGGCGCGGATCGGATTGCTGTGGCGCCGATTCCAGAAACCGGGATCGGCAGGGCGATCAACGACCGACTTAGGCGAGCAGCCGCGCCTCGCAACTAGGCGCGCCCGGCGCTAGACGACAAGGTGAGTGGATCAACGCCAAGACTCGCCAAAGCTGCAGACCATTTGTCTTCATTTGTCGCACCGAAGATGAGGTCCGGCGAAGCATCGCACGTCAGCCAGCCATTTTCCATGATCTCGCTTTCAAGCTGCCCAGGGCCCCAGCCGCTATAGCCAAGTGCGAGGATGACATGCTCTGGCCCCTGCCCGGTCGCGATGTCTTCCAGAATGTCCAGCGTCGCGGTCATTCCAAAGGCGTCATTGACCTTGAGCGTTGCGTCAGAGGACTCATATTCAGACGAATGCAGCACAAATCCGCGCCCATGTTCCACAGGTCCGCCAAGATGCACCCGGATTTCCCGGGCATCTTCGCCCGCTTCAATGTCCAGCTGTTTCAACAAATCCGCGAATTTCAATCCCGGGGCGGGTTTGTTGACGATCAGCCCCATCGCGCCGTCATCGGAATGGGCGCACATGTAGATAACACTGCGTTCAAACCGGGGATCCCCCATAGAAGGCATTGCAATCAAAAGCTTACCGTCTAAATGCGCACTCGGAGACTCACTCATCATGCCTCAAAGATGACGCTCGGTCGCGCTCGTT
>CAZMKY010000144.1:0-2500 GCA_964566835.1 uncultured Rhodobacterales bacterium | reverse complement strand
GACCCCACGGCCTTGGCCAGCATGCACGAGATCCTGACGCTTAGAATGGCTGCCGCAAGGGATGCCCTGGCCGCACGTCAGCTCGGTCGGGACGAGGCCGAGTTGCAGGAGAATTTGAAGCTTCTGGACAAGTTTCAGAGCGCCGCGCGCACCGCGCTTTCTGCACGTCAGACGCTTATGGCGGCTGAAACCGACCTGGCAACGCGCTTGGATGAGATCAACTTAGGCCGCCTTGCCGCCGCGGAAGAGGTGCGGGTCCTACGACTTGGTGTGCTTAGCGAATTGGCCATGTCATCGCCTGATGTGTCGCCGCGTCTCCGCGGCCGATTGCGGATGATGGAAGATGTGTCGATGTTCCTGACGAAAGTTGAGCGCTTTGTGCTCCACGCCGAAACGGGTCGGCTTGGGCGGGGCGATATGGATCTGACGGATGACATCGCGGATCTTTCGCTGGCCTTAGGGTTGGGCGAAGGCGACATCGCCACACAAAAGCTGCGCCGCAGTGTTCAGGCCTTGTTTCAGCAACTTGAAGACAATGCGAGCCTGGTCGCGTTGGTCCACGAAGCCCGGCAAAGCGCACGTAGCGCCGAAACCGCGACAGAGCTTCTTACGGCGCGCTTGTCCTCGGTCTCGAATGACATTTCCGGAATTCTCGTTCGCGCCAGTACCAAATCGTCAGAGTTGGGCGGCGCTTTTGACGCGGCACAGAGGCGCGGCCTTTTCGTAGAAGTCTTCCTGACCACCATGGCGTTGCTTCTGGTCCTCGCCTTGGCCTTCCTGGTCGTGGAACGTCGAATTCTTGGCCGGTTGGAGGTTCTGCGGTCTGACGTGACGGCCTTGGCACAAGGCGAAACAGATAATCTGCGATCCCGGACTGGACGCGACGAACTTGGGCAAATGGCGGGCTCACTTCGTGTCCTGCGCGGCATGGCGGTTGATCTGCGTCGCTCCAATCGGGAACTCTCGGATTTCGCCTACGTCGTCTCGCATGATTTGCGCAGCCCCTTAAGAGCCATTCAGGACGTTATTGATTGGACCGTAGAGGACTTTGGCGAGGACCTTCCCGAAGGGGCGCTGCAGAATCTCTCTCTTGTCCGGGGGCGCAGCGACAAGCTTTCTCAATTGTTGGCAGACCTCCTGGACTACGCGCGGGCGGGGCGCGGTGCCGCCGAGGCAACAGAGGTGAATATTCCCGCACTTCTTGACGAAATCGAACGTCTCCTGAACCTCGGGCCCGACTTTGATCTTAGCTTCACTGGTGTGGCTGACATTGCGGTTCAGCGCGTGCCGTTCCGAACGATCCTGCTCAATCTCATTGGAAATGCGCGTCGCCATCACGACAAATCGGTAGGGCAAATCGTTGTGCAAAGTCAGGTGAATGCGGGCATGTTGACGCTGACGGTACAAGACGACGGCCCAGGTATCGCCAAGCGCCATCAGGCCAAGGTCTTTGAACTTTTTCAGAGGCTGGCAGATGAGCCGGACCATATCGGCAGCGGTATCGGCCTTTCTATCGTGCGCAAACTCGCCGAAGCGCTGGGCGGTACCGTGACGCTCTCTTCTGATGCCGACGTAGAAAGAGGATGTGTCTTCACACTTCTTATACCGCTGGCAGGTCATGATGCGACGGACAACACCTCTGCTGACGCAAATGGAAACGTGGCCAATGGCGAAGTCTGATCGTGTAACTTTTCTCATCGTTGATGACGATGATGTGGCCGTGATGGGCATGCGCCGCGCTATCCGGAAACTGAACCTGTCCAACCCTGTCGAAGTCGCCCGCAATGGGGAAGAAGCCTTGCAGCGACTGCGCGAAAACGGGGAAGGGCAGCTGGAAAGACCCTTTATTGTAACGCTTGATTTGAACATGCCGCGAATGGGCGGGCTGGAATTCTTGTCAGAGATCCGCGCGGATCAAAGCTTGCAGGACACAGTCATCTTTGTCGTCACAACTTCGGACGCGCCGACAGACACAACCTCGGCCTACGCCCGCAACATTGCCGGCTACATCGTCAAAGAAGACACGTTTGAAACCCTCAGGCGCTCCCTCTCCATGCTGCGAGATTATACTGAAATTGTCCGTCTGCCCGGAGCAGTGGATTCGTCCTCGATGGAACTGCGCTTCTCAAGCCCCATTAACTAGTCACAAGTGCCCTTGTCACAAGGATCATGGTTATGTCCGTCTTCTCTTCCCCCGTATTCGACGATCAAATTCAGGACGGTGGTCCGGGGTTCTTCGTTGGAAATATCAGCGCCCTTGTCCTCGATGACAGCGAAGTTGACCGCCTGCGCCTGAAACGGATGGCACAATCGACCGATTTGCAGATCGAATTTGTCGAAGCTGCCACCATCGCAGAATTTGCCTCAAAGCTGAACCAAAGGCGCTTTGATATAGTCTTCCTGGATTATCGTCTTGTCCAAGGTGACGGTCTGATCGCGCTGGAAATGTTGCGACGCCACCCCGAGAACGCCAAATCTCCCTCGATCATGATCGCGGGAG
>CAZMKY010000143.1:0-2095 GCA_964566835.1 uncultured Rhodobacterales bacterium | reverse complement strand
GTGCGCAAGCAGCTTCGGCCTCCTACAGAAGGCGACCATGACGAGCAAGACTCCGACGATACCACCAAGGACCGTCTCACGATCGAGTTGCTCAAGGCTCTTCCCGACCTCATGGAATCCTTCCAGGAGAGCGTCGGTGTCATGCGGGCTCTCACGAGTCTGCCGAGATACTTTTCCATGTCCATCGTGACCCTCCCGCAGCGCAAGAGCGACGTCGAAGAGTTGATTGGCCTTTTGGGAAGAGCGTTCTTGAGCTCGACCGACGGAACGGTCCTGCAGAACGTTACTCTGTCACTGACGGTCATGGCCAAGGGCCACCATGCTCGAAACCATGAAGCCCTTATGGAACTCAAGAGTTTGGCGACGGAGAGTCAGGAGCGATTCTTTGAGTTCTTTGAAGGCAAATTCGAGGTGGGTGAGGCGCCGGTGGCGGAGTCCCCGCAGAGCACCGTCACCCGCGAGACTGCCCTCTTGACGCAGTCTCCCGAGACCACGACGGTGGCCGGTAGCACGGTGGACGGTAGCACGGTGGATGGTAGCACGGTGTACTCGTCATGCCGACGCCAGCTATCCCTTGGAGGTTCCACGATCTCGGCCGACGAGGTGACGACGCTCGACGGCAATGCGACCATGGCGACCAGTTCAACACGGAGAGACGGAATCGATGACATGACGACCATGTCTACTTTCGCCAGCGCCAGCTCCCTCGCGGATCGACAGTACGCCGTTCTCCTTTGCTTGCGGCGTCTTCGTATCATTTCCAAGCGATGGTACCTGGGAGCCTTGCTAGAAGAGCGGGAGGCGTCCACCACCTCCGGCCAAGGGGACGAAGAGCCTTCCATCCACCTCTGTGCCGTGGTGGCCAAAGTCATTGCTAAAGAGCTCAAGGATCGCCAGGTGGTCGAGCCCACTGGCGACAACGACGATGAGAGTGGCGTCCCAGTCCTGCCAGCTATTTGGGAAGAAGTCGACGCTGAAGTTCACGAATTTGTTTCCGAAGCCATGGCAATGCTGCCCGAGGGGTCGTTTGATGCGGAGACATGGGGCAAATGGACAGCA
This sequence comes from uncultured Rhodobacterales bacterium, assembly GCA_964566835.1. Classification (GTDB taxonomy): domain Bacteria; phylum Pseudomonadota; class Alphaproteobacteria; order Rhodobacterales; family Rhodobacteraceae; genus CAZMKY01. The sequence continues at coordinate 1,036 of CAZMKY010000143.1, read as the reverse complement.
GCGGTCAAGGAAAAGACGGGTCGCAAGGGCCGCGGGCTGTTTATGCCATTGCGCAAGGCGCTCACGGGGCAATCGCACGGGCCGGATATGTCGGCCTTGCTTCCGCTCTTGCAGGTGATCAAAGCGCGCGATTGACTTTGTACCCGCGTGGCGCAAAGGCTGGCGTATGACCGCGCCAGCCGCAAAATTTCTGACAGGTAATCTGTTTAGACATGTCACAGTGATGTCGCTGACATCATCGGTGGGACTGGTGGCGATATTTGCAGTCGATTTCATCGACATGATCTTTATCGCCATGCTGGGTAAGGCGGAGTTGGCGGCGGCTGTGGGGTATGCCGCGACGATTTTGTTTTTCACCACGTCTTTCGGCATCGGTATGGCAATTGCAGCCGGGGCACTTGTGGCCCGGGCTTTGGGAGCCGGAGATCATCAGCTGGCGGACGAGCGCAAGACGCATGCGCTGACATATGGAATTCTATTCGGGGCCGGATTTGCAGCGACAGTATGGATGTGGCTGGCCGAACTGGTGGCTTTGTTGGGGGCGACGGGCGAGACTGCTGAGCTGGCTGTGCTTTATCTGCGCATCATCGTGCCGAGCCTGCCATTCCTGATGATCGGAATGATGGGCGGAGCAATCTTGCGTGCGCACGGAGATGCAAAACGCGCGATGATGGCGACGATCTACGGCGGGACGGTCAATGCGATCCTTGATCCGATCCTGATTTTCGGGCTGAATCTTGAGCTGACCGGCGCGGCTTTGGCTTCGGTGGCGGCACGTTTGACCATAGCGGCCATGGCGATGCAGCCGATCATTCGGTATTACGGAGGCTTTGGCAGGCCGCGTCTTACCGGCATGCTGCGTGACTTACCACCCATCGCCTCCATTGCCTTTCCTGCGATCCTGACGCAACTGGCCACCCCGATAGGGCAGGCGATTGTTACACGTGCCATGGCGGAATTTGGCGAAGCGGCAGTCGCCGGAATGGCGATTGTCGGGCGGCTGTCGCCCCTGGCTTTTGGTGTGATTTTTGCGCTG
>CAZMKY010000142.1:0-21878 GCA_964566835.1 uncultured Rhodobacterales bacterium | reverse complement strand
CTCTTTCTCTTCGACGTTCATGCCCGCCATCGGCTCATCCAGAAGCAGCAGCATCGGCTCTGCCGCTAGGGCACGGGCCAGTTCGACGCGCTTTTTCAGGCCATAGGGCAGGCGGCCCACGGGCGTTTTGCGGATGGCCTGAATTTCAAGGAAGTCGATGATGCGCTCGACCGCTTCGCGGTTCTCGCTTTCCTCAGTCTGTGCCTTGCCCCACCACATGGCCTGACCCAGCATTCCGGTCTTCATGTGGTTCAGACGCCCGGTCATGACGTTGTCGAGAACGCTCATCCCTTCGAAGAGTGCGATGTTCTGGAACGTGCGCGCGATCCCCTGACGGGCCACCTGGTAGGGCCGCATCGGCGGGCGCGGTGCGCCCCGGAACAGCACCTGGCCTTCCTGTGGGCGATAGAAGCCCGAGATGACATTCAGCATGGAGGACTTGCCAGCGCCGTTCGGGCCGATGATGGCGCGGATTTCGCCTTCGTGGATGTCGAAGCTGATGTCATGGATGGCCGTCACACCGCCAAAGCGCAGCGTGATGTTCTGCATCTCCATCAACGTGCCGCCGATCTTGCGGCCATCGGCCGTGGTGTAGTTTCCGGACATGGCGTTCATTCTGCGGCCTCCAGTGTTTGAGAGGTCGCGTCCGCCGTTGCCGCATCGCGGATGTCCAGCGTCGCGCGGATCTTGCCTTTGCGGCCGTCTTCGTAGGTCACTTCGGTTTCTGTGTAGACGCTATCCGATCCGTCGTAGAGCGCAGTGATCAGGTCTGCGAATTTCTCGGCGATCGGCACGCGGCGGACCTTGCGGGTGCGGGTTAGTTCGCCATCGTCGGCGTCGAGTTCCTTGTGCAGCACAAGGAACCGGTGGATCTGGCAGCCTGACAGCATCTCGTCCGCCGCGAGGGAGCGATTGACCTCTTCAACATGGCCTTGGATCGTCTCCAAAACCTGTGGATGCTGGCTGAGTTCCTGATAGCTGGCGTAGGCGATGTTGTTCCTCTCGGCCCAGTTTCCGACAGCCGTCAGGTCGATATTGATGAACGCCGTGCAGGTTTCCCGACCGTTGCCAAAGACCACAGCTTCGAGGATGTTCGGGTAGAATTTGAGTTTGTTTTCAACATACTTCGGCGCAAAAAGCGCCCCTGAGGCCATCTTGCCCACGTCCTTGGCCCGGTCGATGATCCGGAGGTGCCCAGTGTCTTTTTCCAGAAAGCCCGCATCGCCCGTGGCAACCCAGCCTTCGCTGTCTTTCGTGCCAGCAGTGCTTTCGGCATTCTTGTAGTATTCCACGAAGACACCCTGGGAGCGGTAGAAGACCTCGCCATCCTCTGCGATCCGAATTTCCACACCCGGCGTGGGGGTGCCGACGGTGTCGGGGCGGACTTCGTTGTCTTTCTGCTGGGTGATAAAGACGCTGGCTTCGGTTTGGCCGTAAAGCTGTTTCAGGTTGATTCCGAGCGAGCGGTAGAAGTCGAAGATTTCAGGCCCGATCGCTTCGCCAGCGGTATAGCCGACGCGGACACGGCTGAAGCCCAGCGTGTTCTTCAAGGGGCCGTAAACGAAGAGATCCCCAAGCCGGTATTTCAGCTTGTCCGTCGCGCTGACAGGTTCGCCGTCCAAAAGGCGCGGCCCCACGACCTTTGCGTGATCCATGGCCTTGTGGAACATCCATTGTTTGAAGCGCCCGGCGTCCTCCATGCGGATCATGACGTTGGTCAGCTGCGTCTCGAAGACGCGCGGTGGGGCAAAGTAGTAAGTTGGCCCGATCTCGCGCAGATCATGCATCACTGTCTCTGCGCTTTCGGGGCAGTTCACGCAGAAGCCACACCACATTGCCTGACCGACCGAGAAGATGAAGTCGCCGACCCAAGCCATTGGGAGGTAGGCCAGAATCTCTTCCTCGGCCTTGAGGTTGTCGAACTCTGCCGAGGCTTTCGATGTCTCGATAATGTTGCGATTGGATAGGACAACACCCTTGGGGCGTCCGGTTGTGCCAGAGGTGTAGAGCATCACGCAGGTGCTGTCATAATCCAACGCATCCTGCCGCGCCTTCAGAAGCGCCCGGTCACCCTTGGCGCGACCTTCATCTTGAAGTTTCTGGAACTGCGACAGTTTCGAATGGTCGTATTTCCGCATGCCGCGCGCATCGAGATAGACGATGTGATCAAGGCCCGTCAGGCGATCCTGAACTTCGATCACCTTGTCGACCTGTTCCTGGTCGCCGGCGATGATGAAGCGTGCGCCGCAGTGGTCGAGGACATAGGCGATCTCTTCACCGACTGCATCCTGATAAAGGGGAACAGGCACGGCACCGGTCATCTGGACCGCGACCATCGACCAGTAAAGATAGGGGCGATTTCGGCCCAGAAGGGCGACGTGATCGCCGGGCTGGATGCCGAGTGTCAAAAGCCCAAGCGCAAGGGCTTCGATTTCCTCGGCGGTCTCGGACCATGTCCAAGTCTGCCAGATCCCGTATTCTTTTTCGCGGAAAGCCGGCCTGTCGCCATAGGTGACAACATTCCTAGCCAAAAGCTGAGGCACACTGGCCAAGCCGTCTTGGGGCTGCGAAACGACAGCGTCCACGTCCATTCCTCCCTTGCCGCGGCCTGTTTTCGGCCTTCGGTCGCGCTTGTTATGGCATCGCAACCTTTCTCGACTTTGTCCGAATCCTAACAGATCCTTTCAGACTGTAAATTTATGTCCCAATCGTTCGCGCTTCGGCTAGACCTAGGCCCCATGAAGACTGTTGCGACATCTCTGCAGGACATGACCATTTCTGGTCTGAACCTCATCAAGCAAGCGATCTCTATCCACGATGAGGAACTTCAACTTGTGGTCGCAAATCGTCGTTTTCAAACAATGTTTGACCTGCCGGCGCATCTCGTTGAATCCGGTGCAAAGTTTCGTGACATCGTCAGCTATCTGGCCGAACGAGGCGAATACGGGCCGTTGGATGACGTGGCTTCCTTTGTCGATGAAAAAGTCGAATTGGCGCTTGCGTTCGAGCCGCATTACTTTGAGCGCACCCGATCGAACGGCACATCAATCAGCGTCGAGGGCAGCCCCCTGTCGCAAGGCGGTTGGGTCAGCGTTTACACCGACATCACCGAAATCAAGCGCCAAGAGGCCTTTCTGAGATCGCACACCGAAAGCTTGTCTGACGATCTGCTGGCACATGCCGAAGCCTTGGCACAAGCCAACCGCAAGCTTGAGGCGACCGTGACAGCGCTTGAAGAAGCCAAGGCGGAATTGACCGCCAGCCGGGAAAGATTGGCTCTGACGAACGCGATGACGCCAGCGCACATCGCGCATGTCGACAGCGACGGGATCTACACCTACTCAAACGGAAACCTTCCGACCGTCCTTCCGGGGCGTGCGTCGCAAATCGTGGGACAGGGGTTGAGCGAAACGCTCGGCGCTGCCGTCTGGTCGCGCGTGGCGCCGAAGTTTGCCGAGGTTTTGGAAGGTCGTCAGGCATTGTTGGAGTTTCACGACGATGACAGTAGCCGCTTTGTGCGTCTTGCCATGGCCCCGGACCTTGCAGCAGATGGCACGGTGCAAGGGGCCTATATTCTGTCGACGGATGTCACGGAGGAAGTCTCGGCCCGCACGGCCTTGGCGCATGCCCGCCGTCGCGAATTGGCTTCACAGCTGACCAGCGGAATGGCACACGACTTTTCGAATCTTCTGACGATTATTCTGGGGCAACAGGCGCGGTTGGATGCGATGGCGACGAACCAGCCAGAGTTGGAAGAGGTCAGTCAGACGATCCGGTCTGCCGCCAATCGCGGGGGTGCTTTGATCGAGAGCCTGAGCCGCCTTGATTCACCCCGAACGCTGGAGCCTGTCGGCGTTTCGGTCTCCAGTTTTCTCGACGACGTGTTTCGATTGGCCAAGGCCGCGGTGCCAGAGACGACGGAGCTGAAGATCCAGAACACGTTGGGGGATGACCGGCTGATCTTTGATCCGGGCTATGCCCAAGACGCCATTCTGAACCTTGTCCTGAACGCGTCTGAAGCCTTTGGCGGTGAAGGCCGCGTGACCATTCATCTTGGCAGAAGCGGCCCGTCAGTTCTGGAGATCGCGGTCAGTGACAATGGGCCGGGCTTTTCAGAAGAGGCTTTGGCCAACGCCTTGGCGCCATTCTATTCGACGAAGGGCGGCAAAGTCGGGCGGGGCCTCGGCTTGCCGACGGCCTTCGACTTTGCGAAGGCCAGTGGCGGCACGTTGAAGCTGAGAAACGGGGCGGCGGGTGGCGCTGTCGTGTCGCTCAGAATTCCCTATGAAGTCGCGCCGAACACCCAGCCCGGCCTTGTGCTGTTGGTGGACGACGATCTGGCCATTCGCCAAACTGTTCGAGGACAACTGCGTCGTGCCGGGCATGCAGTGATCGAAGCCAGTTCAGTCGCGGAGGCGCGCAGCCTTGTGGGCATATCTGACCTCACGCATGTCGTGACGGATCTGGTTGTCGGAGAAGGGGATACGGGGATTGAGCTTGCGCGTGAGATCTCTGGCCGTTTGCCGGTCATCATCATTACGGGATTGCCGACCTCTGATCCGCGTCGTCAGGATGCCGCGTCGGCATTTCGTGTTTTGAGCAAGCCGTTCACCTCAGAAGCCTTGGAGACAGCAATGGCGGAAGGGACGGGGGCATGAGCAACGCACCACTGGTCGCTGTCATCGAGGACTCCGGCGAAATTCGCCAACTCTTGTGTGGGTCGCTCGAGACCGCGGGCTTTCGAACATTGGGCTTTGGCCGTGCTATGGATTTCGAACGAGCCTTGCCGTCGCTTGCGCCGGATGTCTGCATCGTTGATCTGGGTTTGCCGGACAAGGACGGGCTTGGGTTGGTCAGCCGCATTGCCGGCAGCCATCAGTCCGCGATCCTTGTAATCTCCGGCCGGGCTTCCTTGCAGGATAAGATCGTCGGGCTTGAACTTGGCGCGGATGACTATCTGTCCAAGCCCTTTGAGATTGGTGAGGTCGTGGCGCGCGTTCGAGCGCTTCTGCGACGTCGGAAACCGATTGAGACGCAGGACACGCAGGATCGCATTCACTTCTCAGGCTGGACTGTGGATTTGAGTCAATACACGCTTACCGACCGCGACGGACACACAGAGCGTCTTTCGGCGGGTGAAGCCGGGTTGTTGAAGCTGTTTCTCGAAAGTCCGAACCGTCTGGTCACAAGGGATAATCTTCGAGACGCTTTGAGCGACGGTGATGACGAAGCCTTTGACCGTGCGATCGATGTGCGCGTTTCGCGGCTGCGATCTAAGCTGAAGGATCCGCCGAAAGACCCGAAGATTATCAAGACGATCTATGGCGCGGGCTACATCTTTATCGCGGAGATCGGCGATTAGACGAACAGTCCGCCGTTAACCATCACACCCGGTTTCTGTTGAACCAAACCCTTAATGGGACGTTAATGCTGCGGGGGTCGAAGGGTGAGTGATGAGAGTTCTTAGTCTGCTGTTGGCGTGCTTCGCCGTGGTTTGGGCCGCGCCGGTCTTTGCGTCGACCGTTCAGTTCGACATGACGATCACCTTCACCGCCACGAAGACATCACATGATTGCGTGGATGGTCTCTATCTTGGCGATCCTGATCCGGGAACAGGTCGGTGCGGTTCCTATCAGGGTGTTGCATTGGGCGAGACCGTCTCGGCCGGTCTGAGCTTCGTCGGGCTCTTCGATGAAACGGACTCAGGCTGGTCTCTGACGAATGCGGGGTTTGAAGACATTTCCTGCTGGTTCGGTGAAGCTGGATGTCTTGTCTCAACACTGGCCGACGCCACGATCTACGAAGACGTGATCAGCGTCCGGCCATATGGCAGTTTTGACTCTCGATTTGAATTCGACCTGCTGAATGGCACGGGACTTCATGCCTGGGTTGACGACGCTTTGCCCTTTTTTGGCAAAGGCACCTTTGCTTTGTCAGATGTGCATGTGTCGGGGATGGAAAATCTTGCGGTGATGCCCTTGCCGGCCGGTGCGTGGCTGATGTTGACGGGTGGATTGGCCTTCAGATGGGTTCGGCGGCGCCAGAAAGGCGCCGCAGACAAACGCTAGTCACGCGTATCTGGGCCATCGGCCGCCAGCGTCGAAGGTTTCGTGTCGGATTTCAGCTTGTCTCTTGTCGCCGCGCGGGATCTCCAAGCGAAGAACAGCGTTGCGCCAATTGTGCCAAACATCAGGGCGGCCAGTAGAACTTCAACCATCTCAAACTCCAATCGTTACTGCGTTTGAGAAAGAACGTCGGTGTTCTTTGAAAGTTCGCGCCTGCGACGAAAAACGCCGCCCCGTTACCGGCGCGGCGTTCGTAGAATGTGTTTTTCGGTGTCGGTTACCGGCCCCAGGTCCGGACAGCGCCACAGTCCATGTGCACGAAGTTGGAGCGCGAGTAGCGACCAACGCCGCCAGCCGAGCACGACGCTGCGGCAGAAGCGATCTGGCGAACCGAACGCCCTTCAAGACGCAGGTCCACGGCCTGACCCTTCATGTGCAACGAATTCCGAGCAACCGAACGCGACCGCGACCGCAGCATCGCGTTGGTCTGCGGCGAACGATAGCCCGACAGCATCTGGAACGGTGTGTCGGTATCCAGAAGGCGGTGCGATGCGGCCATGATGTCGACAGTGCGAGTGTCGAAGTTGATCGTTCCGTTCGTGCGCCAGTCACGCATGAAGAAATTGATCTCTTTCAAGGCCTCGGGAATGTAGTCCCCGTCGACCCAGTAAATCGTATTGATGCGTTCCCCGGTGCGTTGCGAGAACATTTGCAGGCGGCGTACATCCCCAGCGCCGCGCAGAAACCCGAACGCGTTTGCGTAGGTCGGCGCCGCAACCACAGCCGTGGCTGCAAATGCGCGCAACAGACCCCGCCGCGTCAGGCTCGTCGAGCTTGTCGTCGTCATGAAACCCTGTCCCGTTTACTGTGGCCGCCTGTCCCAGCGGCTGTTGCAACCCATCCCCCGGGTGCTGACTTTGTATTGCATGTTGTTTCGCGCGCGTGAACCGCTCAGGGCGCGAAAGTTCCTTTGTTTTCTTGGATCGGCAAGACTTCGCTCATTTGATATGTATTGGTCGGGATCGTTGCGATTTGGCCGCACTGGAGTGACCCGAAAGTGACAGGTTTCCGCGATGTCAGAGTTGTGAGTGGACAGAAGTTTGCAATTCCTCAACGCTTTTTTACGACGTCCCGACCGACTTCGTGTGCCGCTGCCCGGCCATCACAAAACAGGATTGTGTGCTGACATGACTTTCGCCATGCCATTTCGCCGTTTTTTGCTTCTTTCTCTTCTTGTTCTGACTGCATTTGCATTGACCCTTCCGGCCGTCGCGCGTGCGCAGGTTACGGCATTCATGCAATCGGTCGCCGAAGCCGCAGCAGATGACCGAGCGATCGCAGAGTTCTACAAAGAGAGTGGCTACAAGGCGATCTGGACGGATCGCGGCAATCGCGCAAAGCAGCGCCGTCAGGCATTCCTGCAGGCTGTATCGCAGGCGCCTGCACACGCGCTTCCCGCAGAGCGTTACAATCCTGAGTTGCTGGAGGCCAACCTCCGCAAGGTCCGCTCCGAGCGGGATCTGGGGCGGATTGAAGTCGAAATGAGTCGTCTTTTCCTGCGTTACGCACGCGATATCCAGACTGGCATCCTGACGCCGTCTCGCGTTGACGAAGGACTGGTCCGCGAAGTGCCGCTCAGGTCGCGCAAGGCAACCTTGGTGGCATTCTCCAAGTCGTCTCCGAAAGCTTTCATCAAGGCGCTGCCACCGCAGCATCCGGAATACACGCGCTTGATGAAAGAAAAGCTGAACTTCGAGAAGCTCATCGGACGCGGTGGCTGGGGGCCAGAGGTTCAGTCCAAGACATTGAAACCCGGCGCGACGGGCAATGGTGTCATCCAGTTGCGCAATCGCCTGATTGCGATGGGTTATCTAAAGCGGAACGCCAGCAAGACCTATGACGACAATATGGTTCAGGCCGTTGCGCGCTTTCAGCGGGACCATGGCCTTTTCACGGACGGTGTTGTCGGTCCGGCAACGATGCGAGCCATCAACGTCTCGGCCGCGGAGCGTTTGACCCAGATCATCGTCGCCATGGAGCGCGAGCGCTGGATGAACATGAACCGCGGCGAACGCCACATTTGGGTGAACCTGACGGATTTCACGGCCAAGGTCGTCGACAATGGCAAGGTGACGTTCCAAACCCGCTCGGTCATCGGTAAGGACATCCGTGATCGTCGCAGCCCCGAATTCTCGGACGTCATGGAGCATATGGTCATCAACCCGTCGTGGTATGTGCCGCGGTCCATTGCCACCAAGGAATACCTGCCGCTGCTGAAGGAAAACCCGTTTGCCGTTGGCAATCTGGAAATCCGCGACGTGCGCGGGCAACTGGTGAACCGCGCGGCAATGGATTTCACTGAATTCTCCGAGACGAACTTCCCCTTCGACATGCGCGAGCCGCCGAACCAGGGCAACGCACTGGGTCTTGTGAAGTTCATGTTCCCGAACCAGTACAATATCTACCTGCACGATACGCCGGCAAAGAGCTTGTTTGGTCGTGAAAAGCGGGACTTCAGCCATGGCTGCATCCGTTTGGCTGACCCGTTTGACTTCGCCTACCACTTGCTCGCCAAGCAGGAGCGGGACCCCAAAGGCTTCTTCCAGTCGCAATTGCGCACCGGTCGTGAGATCACGGTTCCCCTGAAGAAACAGGTGCCGGTTCATATCGTCTACCGGACCGCGTTCACGCAGGCCAAAGGCAACATCCAGTTCCGTGGCGATGTGTATGAGCGCGACGTGAAGATTTGGCGCGCGCTTGAAAACGCTGGGGTGGCGCTTCGGGCCGTTCGAGGCTAATTCGTCTCCCTGACCGGGGGAGATTGCTATGCCTTTCCGACTGACCGAAATTGCCGAAGCCTTGGGCGCGGATCTGTTTGGTGACGGGTCCATCGAGATCAACGGTGCATCCGAACCGGGCACAGCCGGCGCCGATGACTTGGCCCTCGCCATGGACCCCAAGTACGCGGACGGTCTGTCAGAAGGACAAGCGCGCGCGGCCATCCTTTGGCAAGGTGCTGATTGGGAAGCACTCGGCCTCGAGGCCGCATTGGTCGTGCCACGGGCGCGGTATGCGATGTCCGGACTGACGCGCCTTCTGGATCCGGGGCCTGAAGTTGCTGAAGGCATTCACCCGTCAACAGTCGTTGATCCCTCCGCAGTCATTGGCGACGGCGCGCGTATTGGTCCGCTTGTCGTGATTGGCCGCGGCGTGCGCATCGGCGAAAATGCGGTCATCGCAGGTCACGTTTCAGTCGCCGAAGACGCCTTCATCGGGGACGACGCGGTCATCCATTCTGGCGTCCGGATCGGTGCGCGTGTTCATATCGGCCACCGCGTCTTTATTCAGCCCGGCGCCGTCATCGGCGCCGACGGTTTCAGCTTTGTCACGCCCGAGAAGTCTCGGGTCGAGGCGGCCCGCGAAAGTCTTGGTCGAGACGTCGAGGCGTTGAACACCAATTGGACGCGGATACACTCCCTTGGCGCCGTCGAAATTGGCGACGACGTGGAGATTGGGGCCAACACCTGCATTGATCGCGGAACGATCCGGGCGACGTCGATTGGACGTGGCACGAAGCTCGATAACCTTGTCCATATTGGCCACAACGTGGTGGTCGGCGAAGACACCCTGATCTGCGGTCAGGTCGGCATTGCGGGCTCAACACGTGTCGGCAACCGCGTTGTCTTTGGCGGTCAGGTCGGCGTCAGCGACAACATCTTTGTCGGCGATGATGTCGTCGCAGGCGGTGCGACAAAGATCATGACGAAGGTGCCTGCGGGCCGCGTTGTTCTGGGTTACCCGGCAATGAAAATGGATCAGTTCATTCAGGCGGGACAGAACTGGCGGCGTCTGCCGCGGCTCTTTGCAGACGTGGCGTCCTTGAAGAAAGCTATTTCAAAGGACCAGTCGAGTGACTAAATACCCGGCAAGTGGACGGGTAGAACATGACCAAGAGCATCAAAGAGCGGACCATTGAGATCATCGCGGAGCAAGCATTGCTTGAGCCGGCTGATGTCACGATGGAGCAAACGCCCGAAGATCTTGGCATTGATAGCATGGGTTTGGTCGAGGCGATTTTCTCCATCGAGGAAGAATTCGACATCTCGGTTCCCTTCAATGCGAATGAGCCCGAAAAATCCGACTTCGATATCTCGTCCGTGGCGGCCATCATCTCGGCCGTGGAACGCTTGGTGAAAGACCAGAAAGGCTGAGGCCCCAAGACATGCGCCGCGTTGCGATCACCGGGGCCGGGTCCATCAATGCCCTTGGCCATACTGCGGATGCGACGATGGCGTCGATGCGCGAGGGCAAGCTTGGCATCGGTCCATTGGATATCCGCGATCTGGACCGCCTTGCCATCAAGATCGGCGGGCAGGTTCGGGGCTACGATCCTGACGCGCATTTCAATCGCCAGCAACAGGCGCTCTACGACCGCTTCACGCAGTTCACCCTTCTAGCGGCACGCGAGGCGATCACGCAGGCAGGGCTGGAATTCTCGGGCAGGCTTGCAGCGGAAGCCGGTGTTGTCATGGGGACATCCGGTGGTGGGCTGAACACGCAAGACGAGAATTATCGCGCGGTCTACGAAGAGGGGAAGAACCGGGTTCATCCCTTTGTTGTGCCGAAGCTGATGAACAACGCCGCTGCAAGCCATGTCTCCATGGAATGGAATTTGAAGGGACCATCCTTCACGGTGGCGACCGCCTGCGCCTCGTCCAATCACGCGATGGGGCAGGCCTTCTGGCTGGTCCGGTCTGGTGCGGCACGCGTGATGATCACGGGCGGCAGTGAATCGATGCTCTGCTTTGGTGGCGTTAAGGCCTGGGAAGGATTGCGCGTCATGTCCAAGGACGCATGCCGTCCGTTCAGCGCGAACCGCAATGGCATGGTTCAAGGCGAAGGTGCGGGCATATTCGTCTTTGAAGACTTTGAACACGCGAAAGCGCGGGGCGCTGAAATACTGGCAGAGGTCGTGGGCTTTTCGATGACCTCGGACGCGGCTGACATCGTCATGCCGTCACAGCAAGGCGCGGCGCGGGCGATTGCCGGGGCGTTGGAGGACGCGAAGATCAATCCGGAAGACGTCGGATACATCAATGCCCATGGCACCGGAACGGCAGCCAACGACAAAACTGAATGCGCCGCAGTGGCCCATGTTCTGGGTCCGCACGCGGACAACGTTTTGATCTCGTCCACGAAGTCGATGCACGGTCACTTGATCGGCGGGACAGGCGCGGTAGAGCTTTTGGCCTGCATCATGGCGCTAAGGGATGGAATCGTGGCGCCGACAATCGGCTATGAGGAACCGGATCCGGAATGCGCGTTGGATGTTGTGCCGAACGTGGCGCGAGAGGCGGACGTCGAGTATGCCTTGTCGAACGCCTTTGCCTTCGGCGGCCTGAATGCGGTTCTGGCGCTTAAGAAAGCATAAGGGCGCCGGACGATGCCGTCCGACGCCCATATTTCACGTCCGAGACCGGATCAGTTGCCGAGCGTTTCGCGAACCGCCTCAAAGCCAGCGGTGAACCCGGCCAGTGAAAGCGTCAACGCAACAGTTTCATCTGGCGCGGCCGCTGGCGTGATGGCAACCGTCGCCGTGTTGCCCGCCTTGAACGCGTCGATTTCAGGTGCCGTGAAACCAAGACGCGAGAAGCACCCGATCTGCGAACAGAAGGCATAAGGATAGCGGCGCGCCTGGCCGCCATCGACACTGATGCGGAGCTGCGCCGTCAAAAGCGTCTCAAGCGGGGTGATGACAGTCGCGCCCGCAGCGGCTTGGCCACCTTCCGGCAGCGGGAAAATCGTGAACTCGGCGACAGCATTGCCGTCTGCATCGACCAACAGCTGATAGAGCTGGCAGGGGTCTTGACCTTCGGCCGCCTTGATACAGCGCAATTCCCAATCAGTGTATTCACCGATCGTGTAGGTTTGGCCAACTTGCGGTTCGTCGCCCACCGGCTCACCCAGCGAAAGACCTCCGGCTGCGGAGGCGTCTTCTTCTGCCTGTGAGTTGGTGGCGTCCTGCGCCCAAAGCGCACCCGCGCTCAGCGAGATAGCAGCGGCAACAGAAAGGATTTGGAACTGGCGAAGCATGGATTTCCTCGAGAACTCTTCTTGATTTGAGGCTTTGCCTAGCATGGGCCGAGGGCGGTGTCAGCCAATCTTAAGGACTTACAGCGAACACCTGCCGTAAAACGCGAGAAAGGGCCTGCAAGTGCAGGCCCTTTCACGTCTTTTCTCTCCCTGCCGGACTGGCCGACTTATTCATTGAGTGGGAGGCTACGCTGCACTCCGCCGTCCGTCAACCGGGAATTTTTGTATATTTTTCTGAACCTTCTGCCGCCCCATAAAAAAAGGCCGCGCACAAGGGCGCGGCCAGTCCAACAGGGAGGAAATTGTCCGAATCTGGGAAGAATCGGACAAAGGATAAGCTGGCAGGAATTGGTTAACATTCTATGCTGTTCCGAACCGATGACATCGAACAGGGAATCGACCACGTGGCTGAGACGATCTTTATTGGTGGTGCAGGAGAAGGCTATTCAGAGCCCGAGACCCTGCTTCTGAAATACGCAAACCGCCATGGTTTGATTGCGGGCGCCACGGGCACCGGCAAAACGGTCACGCTTCAGATCATGGCCGAAAGTTTTGCCGCCAATGGCGTGCCTGTCTTCCTGTCGGACGTGAAGGGCGACCTGTCAGGGCTCGCGAAATCCGGTAGCGAAACCTTCAAGCTGCACGAAGCCTTTACCAGCCGCGCCGAGAAAATCGGGTTCTCTGGCTATGTCTACGAAAGTTTCCCGGTGACGTTCTGGGATCTGTTCGGGGAGCAGGGCCATCCGATCCGTACGACGGTTGCAGAGATGGGACCGCTTTTGCTGGCGCGTTTGATGGAACTGAGCGAGGCACAGGAAGGTGTGTTGAACATCGCCTTCCGCGTTGCTGATGAAGAAGGGCTGCCGCTTCTGGATCTGAAGGATCTTCAAGCGCTTTTGGTCTGGACGGGTGAGAACCGGCAGACACTGAGCTTGCGCTACGGCAACGTTTCAACGGCCTCCATCGGGGCCATTCAAAGACGGCTTCTGGTTCTCGAAAATCAGGGCGCGACACAGTTCTTCGGTGAACCCGCCCTCGAACTGGCGGACATCATGCGGACCGACACCGATGGTCGGGGCCGCATCAATATTCTGGCAGCGGACAAGTTGATGGCCGCACCGCGTCTATATGCAACGACGTTGCTTTGGCTTTTGTCGGAGCTTTTCGAAGAGTTGCCCGAAGTCGGTGACCCGGACAAACCGAAGCTGGTCTTCTTCTTCGACGAGGCGCATCTGTTGTTTGACGATGCGCCGAAGGCCTTGGTTGAGAAGGTCGAGCAGGTCGCGCGACTAATCCGGTCGAAAGGCGTGGGTGTCTATTTTGTCACGCAGAACCCGGCAGACGTTCCGGACGACATTCTGGGGCAGCTTGGAAACCGGGTGCAGCATGCGCTGAGGGCATTTACGGCGAAGGATCAGCGCGATCTGCGCCGTGCAGCAGAGACCTATCGCGACAACCCACGCTTTGACACTGAGGACGCGATCCGGGAAGTGGGCGTGGGTGAAGCCGTCACCAGCTTTCTGGAACGCAAAGGCGCGCCCGGCATTGTGGAGCGGACCTTGATCCGTCCGCCGTCTTCGCAGCTTGGCCCGATCACGGCATCGGAGCGTCGCGATGCCATGAATGCCTCGCCCATCGCGGGCAAATACGACACGGCCAAGGACCGCGAAAGCGCCTACGAGATGCTCAAAGCCCGCGCGGAGAAGGCCGCCGCGGAAGCGGAAGAAGCCGAACGCCGCGAGGAAGAGGCGGAAATGGCCGAACGCGAATACCGGGCAGGGCGACGCTATACCGGCAATCGGGTCGAGCGATCTTCGTCCCGCTCGTCGACCCGTTCATCGCGAAAATCCACATCCGTCGGCGATCAGCTGACCAAAATGGTTGTGAAAGAACTGACCGGCACGACGGGCCGCAGGCTTGTGCGAGGTATCCTGGGCGGGTTGTTCAAGGGCCGCTAGGCACTTGTCCCTTACATCAGTTTCCGGATCTTCAGGCGTGTGATGCGGTTGTCTTCGCGTTCCATGATCTCAAAACGGAAGCCGTGGAACGAAAACACTTGCGCCGGCGTCGGGATCGATTGTGCTTCGTGAATGACGAGGCCAGCGATCGTGTTCGCCTCTTCGTCCGGCAAGTTCCAATCCATTGCGCGGTTCAGGTCGCGGATGGTCATCCCGCCTTCGACAAGCACGTCGCCGCCTGCAAGACGACGGATCATCGCCTCGTCACCTTCGTCGAATTCGTCGGTGATCTCACCCACGATTTCTTCCAGGATGTCTTCCAAGGTGATCAGACCTTCAAGACTGCCATATTCGTCAATGACCAATGCGAAGTGTGTATGACGTCGAAGGAACTGGCGCATCTGCTCGTCCAACGTCGTGGTTTCCGGCACGAAGTATGGCGTCATCGCGACATCGAGAACGTCATAGCCGGCAAAGCCTTCGGAGCCGCGTGCATGATAGGCGCGCAGCAGGTCTTTGGCGTGGATGACACCCACGATGTTTTCCGGCTGCCCCCTGTAAACGGGAAGGCGGGTAAAGGCCGAATTCAGGCAGGCTTCAAGAATGGCTTCTGGTGACATGTCCGCGTCGATCATCTCGATCTGACTGCGGTGAAGCATGATCTCTTCAACGGTGCGCTCGGACAGATCGAGCGCGCCGAGGATGCGGTCACGATCTTCCTTTTCGACGATGCCTTCGGAATGACCCAACTGCAAAGCGCCCGCGATTTCCTCGCGCACGCTCATGATCTTGCTGTCAGGGTCGATCTGGACACCGAAAATCCGAAGCACTCCACGCACGACCAGACGCACGAAGTTCACGGCAGGCGAAAAGACCGTGACGACAATTCGGATCACCGGCGCAACGGCGGACGCTGCCGTCTCGGAATTCGAGATTGCGTAGGTCTTGGGCAGGACTTCCGCAAAGACCAGTACAAGGGCCGTCATCACCAGTGTGGCCAATGCGACGCCGCTTTCGCCAAGAAGGCGCGTAAACAGCGCCGTGGCCAGCGATGTGGCAAGAATGTTCACGAGGTTGTTGCCCAAGAGGACAGCACCGATCAGGCGTTCGCTGTCCTCCGTGATCCGGAGGGCAATTCCGGCCCCTCGGGAGCCTTTTTCGGCACGAGTTTTAAGCTTGCCGCGCGAGGCTGCGGTCAGTGCAGTTTCAGATCCTGAAAAGAATGCAGAAAGAAAGAGAAGGGCGAGGATGGCTCCGGCGGTGATCCAGAAGGCGCCATCAAGAAAAGAAGGGTCGGGGTCCATCGGCCTTTTTCGGTGGTTGAAGTGACCTTATGCGGCCAGCAGCGTTGGCAATCAAGATAGAAGCGAAAGTGCGATGTCCAAGTGTGCCAAAGGTGATTTCGGCTACTTGGCGGACTTTGGTGGGGCATCGGCCAAAGGGTGATGCGTGTGAACGAGGTCCTGCAGCCTTTCGTCAACGACATGGGTGTAGATTTCCGTGGTCGAGACGTCGGCATGCCCCAAGAGAGTTTGAATGACCCTCAGATCAGCTCCGCCCGACAGAAGATGAGTTGCGAAGGCATGCCTGAGCCGGTGCGGTGTGACCGAAGATGGATCGATGCCAGCTGCAACGGAAAGAGCTTTGATCAGGTTATAGAACTGGTGTCGCGTCAGGTGTCCTTGGGCGGATCGCGACGGAAAGAGAAACTTGGATTTTTCGTTGCGCTCATCCTTGGCACGGTCGGCAAGCCACGCTGACAACGCAGCTTGTGCGGGTTCAGACAGCGGCACCATCCGTTCTTTCCCGCCTTTGCCGCGCACGAGCATCATGTCTGGGATGCCGCGTGCGGCCATGACAGGGAGAGAGACCAGTTCACTCACCCGCATGCCAGTCGCATAGAGGAGTTCCAAGAGGCAGGTATTCCGGATGCGTCCAGAAGGCCGGCCCTCCGTGCGCGCAGCTTGCAAAAGACGGGCGACCTGATCTTCATCCAGCGTTTTTGGAAGGTTGCGAGATTTCGACGGACCCTTGATACGGATAGCCGGGTTGTCGGATCGCCAGCCTTCTTCAAAGGCGAAGCGATAAAATTGTCGAATGGCTGAAAGCCTGCGTGCCCTTGTCGATGTCGACAAGCCTTCTGCATCGAGCCGGATCAGATAGTCCTCAATCGCACTTTGCCGAAGCGACATAGGGTCATGGCCTTTGGCGTCGCAAAAGCTGTGAAAATCGTTCAGGTCGCGCGCATAGGCCATGCGCGTGTTTTTGGCCGCATCGAGTTCGGCCGCCTGGGCTTCCAGAAATCGCTGAATGCGAAGCGCGTTCTTCATGCGCTTTGATCTTCTAAAAGCAACTCGACGGCGGTTTGCCGTGCCAAGTCTTCAAGGCCAAGGGCCTTGAGCAACGTCAAAGCGTCGCTGACTGCGTTTGGATCGCCCGCGCGGCCCTCGGCGATCAGACGCAAGGCCGACAGGATTGCACCGCCAGCGCCACGCGTCTCGATCACGAATTGTAGGTGGTCAGAGGGGCGGATTTGCGTCAGGCCAATTCGGACGGCACGCGAAAGTGCGTCTTGCGTGGGCAAGATCGCTTCTTGTCCCGTCAGCAAGTTCAGAAGTGCCCGGTCTTCCAGGGACCGCCCGACAAAGCGTTCAGCGAGGTCAGGGCGGGAGGCCAGGACCGCAATTTCAAAAGCCGCGTGGCGTGAAGGGCCATCAAGGCGGAGGCGGCTGAGCTCATCTGCCCAACGCGGTGCGATTGCTGCCTGGACGCCCGACATCTTCGCTGCTGTCCACCCTTTGGCCAAACTGTTCGAGACCTCACCGCGGTCCTGAAGCGCGGTGTCTGCCTTCTGCAAAGCATCGACACGATCCCAGATTCCGCCTGATGCAGCTGGAGCCCGTTCAAACAACTTGTCGAAGAAGGCATCTGCCGTCATTGCGCCCGTGCTGGTCAAGCGTTCGGCGGCGCGGAGCTGCGCTTTCCACCCTACAGTCGGGCGCAGGTCAGCTTCGGCAAAGGCAATTGGCAATGGCTCGGTCGCCAAGCGTTCGCCGATGGCGTCGTAAAGCCGGAAGATCAGGGGCGAAGGCACACCAGTCGGCGTGGGCACAGGGTCCTCTTCAAAGAGTTCTGGGTCCAGAAACTTCAGCAGAAGCGCATCCTCTTCGGGTGTCAGGTAGCCCAGACTTTCCGCGGTCCCGAGCGTCAGCGCGGCGACATCCCATTTGCCGTTCCTCGCAAGGCAGAAGATCCGGGCCGGAAAGGTTGGCAGGATGTCTGGATTGTCATCCAGAATGCGGCAGCCTTCACCTTCCTGCCCGGTCAGCAGTGCGATGTCGAAGGTCCTGCGGAACAAGCGTGGATCGTCCTGACGTGGTGCCAGATCAATCAGCGTTTGTGCGTCTTCGAGGTGACCGATTGCCAGTAGCTTGTCGATGCGCGCGAAATAAAGGCTGTCGTCGACGCGGGCGTCGATCGGGGCCTCGGCCTTCATCATCAAGAGGTCGCGCAGGAAGCGGGAAGCGCTTGGAGGAAGTTCTGTCGGAAGCGCCGAAAGCTCTGCTGCAATATCCGATGCCGGTGCCTGCGCCCAAAGGTCTGCGGGAAGTCCAAGATCCACGGGCTCGATGACGCCAACTTCGTCTGGCAACGGCGCGTCGAGCGAGAGGACGTTCACGTTTGGCGGCAATTGACCCGCAATGCCGTCATCCGGGGCAGGGGTCGGCGCCAAGGTGTCGGGCGCAACAACCGTGTCAGACAGCCAGTCGATGGCTGACAACGGCTTCATAAGCTCCTGCGCGGACGCGGAGCCTAAAGAAGCGCCCAGAAACGCCAACGTGAACGAAAAACGCTTAGCCACCATCACCCAGCGAAACAGGTTGGCGCACTTCTTCGCGGGTTGGAGATAGATCGCCGATATAGGCGTACCCAAGAACGGCCGCTGCGACGACGACGACCAATAGAAATACCACCTTCAAAAACCGAAGCATGATTTCACCTTTCTGCCTCTACCCGATTATTCGGGCGCACCCCGTCTTATTTGCGAGGCTGCCCCGTTTATAACTGGTGTTTCCCCAGAGTTCACGCCATTCAGTAGGCAGAAAGTGAAAGAGTAGCGGGACGCTGCCGTTTTGCCATTTGTGCTGAGAAAATGTGTCGTGCTCGTCGGGATGATGGGTGCCGGAAAAACCGCGATTGGACAATCTCTTGCGCGACGTCTGGATGTGGATTTCCTCGACAGCGATGCAGCCATCGAAGACGCTGCACAACGCACCATCGCAGAGATTTTCGAGCGCGACGGAGAACGGTTCTTTCGCAGGAAGGAAAGCCAGATCATCGAGCGTCTGCTGACCGATCATGCGGGTGTTTTGTCTACGGGCGGTGGGGCGTTCTTGAAGAAACGCAATCGCAAAGTGATCTCAAAGCATGGTGTTTCAGTCTGGTTGAAAGCGGATATCGACCTCCTTTGGGCTCGGGTCAAACACAAGGATACGCGCCCGCTTCTTCGGACCGCGGATCCCTACGCGACATTGAAAAGCATCCATGATGAGCGCGCCCCGAAATACAAAAAGGCGGATCTGATTGTAGAGACAGAGCCTGCGTTTTCGATCGAAGACACGACGGACAGGGTTTTGGAGGCGCTGTTGACGCGTCCGGATGTTCTGGAAGAGGTAAAGTGATGGAAACCGTCAATGTTCCGCTGGGCGAGAGATCTTACGATGTCCTGATCGGACAGGGGCTTTTGGGCCAGACGGGTGCACTGATCCGGGGCCTGCTGCCACGGCCGCGGGTTGCGATCGTGACTGATGAGACCGTCGCAGCGCGCCATCTCGACGCGCTGGGGCAAGCCCTCGCGGACGAAGGCATTGAGTGGTCGGCCCTCAAACTGCCAGCGGGCGAGAGCACGAAGAGCTGGGCGCAGCTTGAGAAATCCGTCGAATGGCTGTTGGCCGAGAAGATCGAACGGCGCGACGTCGTGATCGCGCTTGGTGGCGGCGTGATTGGCGATCTTGTGGGATTTGCTGCAGCGATCATGCGACGTGGTGTTCGGTTTGTTCAGATCCCGACGACGCTTTTGGCACAGGTCGACAGCTCGGTCGGCGGCAAGACGGCGATCAATGCAACGTCCGGCAAGAACCTGGTCGGCGCCTTTCATCAGCCGTCTATGGTTTTGGCCGACATTGACGTGCTGAACACGCTGACCCCGAGAGATTTCCTTGCAGGTTACGGTGAAGTGGCCAAATACGGCCTGTTGGGTGACGCCGCCTTCTTTGAGTGGCTGGAGGCGAATGCGCCAGCGATGGCGGCTGGCGACCCGGAATTGCGGACTTATGCCGTGAAGCGATCGGTAGAGATGAAAGCCGACATCGTTGCACGCGACGAGACCGAGCAAGGCGACCGCGCGCTGCTGAACCTTGGACACACCTTTGCGCATGCGCTTGAAGCCGCAACAGGCTATTCGAACAGGCTTCTTCATGGAGAAGCCGTGGCGATCGGATGCGCCTTGGCATTCGAGACGTCTGCAAGATTGGGGCTTTGTAGTCAGGAAGCGCCGTCGCGTGTGCGGGCGCATCTCGATCAAATGGGAATGAAAAAGACGCTGTCTGACATCCCCGGCGAACTGGGGACCGCCGCAGAATTGCTGGCGCATATGGGACAAGACAAGAAGGTCGTTGATGGTCGACTGAACTTCGTCATGGCACGTGGCATTGGCGAGGCCTTCGTCACCAGCGATGTCCCGGCTGATGTCGTGACAGAGATTTTGGAAGAGGCCTTGGCCGAACGCGCCTGACAGAGGGACATCAGATCTGAAAATGAAAAGGGGGCCGCGGCCCCCTTTGGTTTTTTTGGCGTCTGACGCAGGATCAGAACGGGATTTCGTCGTCCATGTCCGATGGCGCAGGTGCGGGTCCACGGTCCTGACCACCGCCGTAGCCGCCACCACCGCCGCCGCTCGAGTAGCCGCCGCGGTCGTCATAGCCACCGCCACCACCGCCGCCGCCTTCGCCGCGGCCGCCAAGAAGCGTCAGCTCACCACGATATGGACGCAGTACGACTTCTGTCGAATACCGATCCTGACCGTTTTGATCTTGCCACTTGCGTGTCTCTAGCTGGCCCTCGATGTAGACGTTGGACCCTTTCCGCAAATACTGCTCCGCGATGCGTGCGAGGTTTTCGTTGAAGATGGCGACGGAATGCCACTCCGTCCGCTCGCGTTGTTCACCGGTGTTCCGATCTTTCCAACGCTCGGAGGTCGCAATCCGAAGGTTGCACACCTTGCCGCCGTTCGAAAACGTGCGCGTTTCCGGGTCGCGCCCGAGGTTCCCAATCAAAATGACCTTGTTGACCGATCCCGCCATGACCGCCTCCCGATTCTTGTCTGTCGTCCATGTCTACACGTCTCGCGCAACAAGGTTAACAGCCCGTCAAGCTTGGCGCGGGGCGGATTCAGCATTATTCTATTTTCTTGTTCTGTATTTCCGGGCCGGAGTGAGCGGATGAAAGGCTGGGGGGCCACCATAGCAGCGGTTCTTTTGATGTCGGCAGGACCGGCGTTGGCCGAGACGCGTGTCTCGACCAAGAATCGTGCTGGTCTCTTTGCCAATCAGCTTTCCGTGCTGGAGGGGCGCGCGGCGTCACAATATGCCGGATCTGAACGGTTGCGTCCCAAGGATGCGGTTGTCACGCCCAGATGGACGGGATCCTATCGTGGCGTCTATCTGGATGCGGCCCGGTCGGCGGCCCGGCGCCACGGTATCCCCGAAGATCTGTTCTTGCGCGTGATCCAGCAGGAAAGCGGCTGGAATCCATCTGCCTTATCGCACAAGGGCGCGATGGGACTGGCGCAGTTAATGCCATCGACAGCGCGCTACCTGCGCGTCAATCCCAAGGATCCCCTTCAGAACCTCGACGGTGGCGCGCGCTATCTGAAAGAACAGTTCCGCACCTTCAGAAGCTGGCCCTTGGCCTTGGCCGCCTACAACGCGGGACCAGCGGCCGTGGAACGCTTTGGCGGCGTGCCTCCCTACCGCGAGACGCGGGACTACGTCCGCAAGATCTGGGGCACACTGCCGTGAGCGAGATCAGGAGATCTTGCGTTCCAGACGCACGGCCAGTGTGGTGACGTCAGCGTCCGCAGCTTTTGGCACAATGCGATAGGCCGCGTTAACGAAGCAGAAGACCGCGAAACAGAGTAATCCCACGCAAAGCGACAGCGTCAGAACACGTCCGAATGGCTGGCCTGCGAGGAACTCCCAGACACCGTCCAAGCCTGCCGCTTCGTCAGGATTTGCCGTCAGACCAGCATAGGTCAGGAACGTGCCGATGATCAGAATGACAATGGCTTGCGCGAGAACGCCAAGCTTCAGAACCCAGTTCCAGTTTGCCGTGACTTTGTTGCCGCGCAGGTGCTTGCGATAACTTTCCTTCCACGCTTTCACGACGTAGTAGGCGCCCGCACCAAGCGTGGCGAGGCCTGCTGCAGCGATCAGCCAGCGCCCGAGCGGCCAGCGCATTATTGTCGATGCGATGTCTGCAATCGCCGACCCGTTACCGCCTCCACTGGCGCCGATCAACACTAGGCTCAGCGCGAAAAGGCCAAGGACACCATGGATCAGCCCGGTAGACACCTGCCCAAGTCGTGCGACAAGGCCGTCGCCATCGTTCCCGTAGTCTTCCAGATCGTAGATCGCTGACGTCAGACGCCATACTGTGTAGGCAAGTAATCCAAGGCCGATAAGTGTCAGCGCAATCTGACCAG
>CAZMKY010000141.1:0-2265 GCA_964566835.1 uncultured Rhodobacterales bacterium | reverse complement strand
CGTGTCGGACAATGACCTTGGCCTGCCCCCGTCCGACGTTCTTGATCTGCAATATGCTGTCCAGCCTGGGAAAGGCGTGTCTTTCGGGCTGAACCATGGTGTTGCGATTGGTCATGCGCCCTTGGTGACATTTCTGGCCCCCGGCGTCCGTTTGACGGAATGGGCGGTTTGGTATTGGTGCGAAGAAATGCTGGCGGACCAAGTCGATGTTGGCGTTTCGGCCTATCATCCGTCGTCGGAAGGTGCCCCGCGTACCGCGCTCGGCCATGCTGGGCTGGAAGATGAAAGTTCGCGGGATGCCACACCCTACATCCCATCGGTCGACCCATGGGATCTTCCAACAACCGGACTGGTCTTCAGGCGCGCACATCTGGTCCGCAACAGGTTGGTCTTCACGAGAGGCCGGCTGAAAGACTGGCTGATGGGCTATCTTGGACTTCTGACTGCGGACACATCGAAAATCCTGCCTAAACCTGGCCTCTTCGCGGTATCAATTCCGCCATCTGAAGACGTCAGCGATGATCTATTGCATACCTTGCACAGGATCGCAGTTCACCTGCCGGACGCGCACGGCAAGGGCGCATTCGTCGCCAACACGTATTGGCGGGCCAATTACCCTCAGCCGGGAACCAGTGGATCCCTCAGGTCTAGACTCGACCTGATGACCGCATGGAAGATCCGCATGCGATACGGCCCGGCAAAAGATCCGGCGCTCAACGTCCCAAGACCTGCAAGAACCGTGATGACTTGGGGAAACACGCCTTAAAAAGCGCCTCCCATGGGTTGAAAATCGGCGCATCTCAGAGAAGATGCGCCAAACAAAAAGCAGGCAGGCGACATGCAATCACTTTGGATCGGTCCAGACGGCGCGCATCTGCGCTTTGTCGTGACCTTTGCCCAAATGCATTTCGCCAACCTCTCGCTTTTTGACGCCAAGGGCGCGCGGATTTTGCTGCATGTCTCGTTGCGCCAGACAGAAGGACTTTGCGTCTGCAACGACCGATCCGACGGTGATGAAATCTGGGGCCGCGAAGTTCGGAAGGCTGTCGACCTGTCCGGTGATACGCATAAACTGGACGTCCGCCTGTCACCTGGCCGGACCGAAGTCTGGGTCGATGGTCACAAGATCCATGACTTCGCACCACGACGGTTTCGCACACCGCGCTTTCTGGATTTGCCGCGGGTGTGCCGGATGTCACTCGATGGTGGTTTGCCTGTGGCCGGTTTCAGGATTGCGCCGCCTTTGGACGCCCCAGATCCTTCAGGACTTCGCATAAGCGATCGATTGAGCCTGCACCTTGCAATCCCGCGCAACGATGGGCCCATCACGTGTCGCGTTGGGACCGAGACGTTCCTGCCGGTTATCGAAGTCCGGGCCGCAACAGGCGACGCCGGTTGCGACCTATCCTTGGTCGTCCCGGGCCGGATATGGCGGGGCGTCGGAGCGTCGGAAACTTTGCCGGTGCGGATTGAAGATGGGTCTGGGCTTCTTGCGGAAATACAAGTCTCGCGGGACGACATTATCGCGCGCATTGCCCCTGTCTTGCGTGAAGACCCGTGGGCCATAGATGTCCAACATGCCGCGCAAATCGTGGAACACGCGTATTTCGCCAATCTCGAAGCCGCCTTGCCTCCGGATACCGTTACGGCCTTGGCGCGTTTGTCTGAGCACTACAAATTTTCGTCGGCCTACAGCTTCAAATCCCCGATCACGACAAAGACCAAGCCCCCTGCACCACCGATCGCGACCCTGCCGTCGATCGAAGCTGACTTCTCGGCATTCGCAACGTTTCTGGTTGAAAACCCGGATGCATCAGACGCTGACATCGCTTCGATCGTCGCCAAATGGCGTCATAAGCCCTGGGACAAGTTGGAGATGGTCTTCTGGGCGGCCGATTGGTTTTGTGACCACGCTAAGGTCGATTTGCTCGTCAAGTTGGCACGCCAAAAGGGCATGCCAGACCTTTCACTCTGGCCGAACGCGCCCCGCCGCAACATCGCGCTGGCGCCAGCGCTTTGGCAAATGGGGCGTCGCGACGATGCGCGCCAAACGCTTTGGGACATCGCCGACTGCAACGATTGGCTAAGCCTGTCGTGCATTCGTTGGGTGGTTGAAGCTGCGCTTGATGATCCAAGTGTGCCAATCGAAACGCTCAGCGCCATGATCTACGCGGCGAAGGCGTATATCGACAAGCAAGCCGTCGGATATTGGACACGCGCGCGATCGGCCGACCTGATCGGCATTGGCGTGGCCGTTTTGCGCTC
>CAZMKY010000140.1:0-3684 GCA_964566835.1 uncultured Rhodobacterales bacterium | reverse complement strand
TCTTCATCTTCACATCGTAATCGTGCGTATCGATGTTGGGACGGAACTTGACCTCCTTGACCTCGATCACCTTCTGCTTCTTCTTCGCCTCGTTCTGCTTCTTCTGCTGTTCGTATTTGAACTTGCCGAAGTCCATGATCTTGCAGACGGGCGGATTGGCGTTGGGCGAGATCTCGACCAGGTCGAGCCCGACCTCTTCGGCCATGGCCATGGCGCGGGCGGGCGTCACGACGCCGACGTTTTCGCCTTCCGCACCGATCAACCGAATTTCCGGTGCGCGAATACGGTCATTCACGCGGGGGCCGGTATCGCGCACCGGCGGGGCGTTGTGAGGTCTGCGGGCGATGAGGAAAGTCCTTCTTCCGTTACGATATTCTGGTCCCGCAAAATAAGGGGTGTCAGCGCCGCTTTCAACCGCAATTCAGGCGCGGAACAACTGTTCTGATCCGTGCGTTCCTTTTGCATGACATGGCGGGGCCGCCGGGCCGTTGGCCAGCGGCAATGTAATACGTGATTGAAAGGACAAGTATATGACCCGGAACAACCTGATCGCAGGCGGCGCACTTGCCGTCCTTGTTGTGATCCTTCTGATTTCGCTCAGCCCCGACGCGCCGGAAGAGGTGGCGATCGACGCAAACTCGAACGACGTCACCGTGGGTCCGATTGCAGAAGACAGCACGGCAAACGCGACCGAGATCGCGACGTCCGACACCGGCGCTGCATCGAACGCTGCGACGGACGAAGCCGTCGCTGAGATCGCCGAAGGCAACGCGCCAACAACGGATGAAACCGTTGACGCCACGCGCGACATCGCCGCCGAAGAAGGTGTCGTTGGCGCATCCGCATTCACGGTCGCGGACTATGATCCGGCCTTTGTCCGCGAAAGCATTGCGACATCAGAACTGGACGAGACGGTGAAGACTGATCTGGCGGCGGATCTGGACGCCGCAGAAGACGACAGTGAAGAACTGGAAACCGCTCTGTCGGACATCCGTGATGCGCTTGGACTGACCGACAACTGAGCCCGCGCAGATCCGAACAAAAGAAAAGGCGGCCTCGGCGGGCCGCCTTTGTCGTTTGGGATCGCATAGGTCCGCCTAGCCGACGAAGGCCTTTTCCACTACGTACTCAGCCGGATCGGAATTCGCGCCTTCGCGAAGACCGAAGCTTTCAAGGATTTCCTTCAGATCCAGGTTCAGCCCCATCGATCCGCAGACCATCGCGCGGTCGGTGTCGACCGAAATCGGATCGATGCCCAGATCCTCGAAGATCTCGCCGGACTTCAGCTTGTCGGTGATACGGCCCATCTTGGGGCTCTCTTCGCGGGTGGTCGTGGGGTAGTAGACCAACTTGTCCACGCCGCCATCCGTCAACTCGCGCATCATCTCATCCGTCTTCACATGCTCGACCAGACGGCGACCATATTCCAGTTCGGCCACGTCGCGGCAGGTGTGCGTGAGGATCACCTGGTCATAGTTTTCGTACGTCTCCGGATCGCGGATCAGGGACGCGAAAGGGGCAACGCCGGTGCCCGTCGCGAAGAACCATAGCCGCTTGCCCGGCAACAGTGCGTCGTGGACCAGCGTGCCGACAGGCTTTGGCCTGAGGATGATCTGCTCACCCGGTTGAATATGCTGCAATTTGGATGTCAGCGGACCGTCCTGCACCTTGATCGAGTAGAACTCCAACTCGTCGTCCCAGCTGGGCGAGGCGATGGAATAGGCGCGCAACAGCGGCT
This sequence comes from uncultured Rhodobacterales bacterium, assembly GCA_964566835.1. Lineage (GTDB taxonomy): Bacteria > Pseudomonadota > Alphaproteobacteria > Rhodobacterales > Rhodobacteraceae > CAZMKY01. The sequence continues at coordinate 1,946 of CAZMKY010000140.1, read as the reverse complement.
TCTGCTTGCCGGTCTTCGGGTCAGGGTCGCCCATCAGGCCGATCATGACGAATTCGCCAGACCGGAAGCGCAGCGAGGCTGGCCGCGTGCAGCGGAAGGAAAACAGGCGGTCGGTCCAGTGCTGGACGGATGTCACCGTCTGGGCATCTGGCAGGGCTTTGACGGGGCGGGCTTCGGTCATCGGTGTCAGGTCAGTCATGGCAAAGTGCGGAGGGGTTCCCTCCGCTTCCTCTTAGTCTTGTTTGTATGCAAATGAAAGTGTCAGATCAGGCGGACAGCCGCGACCGATAGTCATGGGCCTGCCAGTCGGCACGCGCCAGCCAGTCCTTTTCCGGCTGACGTGCGGCCAGATCATCGTCGATTTCGACCTCGTCAAAACCCGAACGGCGGGCCATGGCGTATTGGTCCGATATCACGTGCCCCTTCGCACGAAGCCGTCCCTGAAACCCCATCAGACGCAGGCGGCGCGCAATGGTAAAGCCGCGTCCGTCGGCAAAGCTTGGGAAGTCGATCCGGATCATGTCGATGTCTTCCAGACGCTCTGCGAGGGCACTTGGGTCGGCATCAGAGGCCAGATCGACAGAGACCGTCGGGCTCGCATCGTTGGCGGGCAGGGCGGCCAGCGGTGTAAAGCCGTGCGTCCAGTCTTCGGGCTGAAAGCCCTGATCATTGATGATGACAGTCATGGTGTCAGTGTCCTTTAGCCGGCGCGACCGCGCCGTTTGAAAAGTGGATGCCGCATTCGGTCTTCTCCCGACCGCGCCAACGTCCGGCGCGCGGGTCTTCGTCCGCGTCCACGCGCGTGGTGCAGGGCAAGCAGCCGATGGAAGCGTAGCCTTTGCCCACCAAGGGGTGACGCGGCAACTTGTTATTCGACATGTAGTCGGCGATGTCGTCCCGCGACCAATGGGCCAGTGGGTTCACCTTGATCCGCTCACCCTCCGCTTCGAACAGATCGAGGCTGGCGCGCGCGCCACCATGCATGCGTTTGCGGCCGGTGACCCATGCATCGAAGCTCTGAAGGGCGCGCTCCAGCGGCTCCGTCTTGCGCAACTGACAGCAAAGGTCCGGGTTCGTCGCGTTCAGCCGATTGTTCGGGTCCGCGACAAATATCTTCGACCGGTCAGGCGTGATGACCTCGACACTCAGCTTCAGTCGCTCCGCCAGGCGCTTTTGGTAGTCCAGCGTCTCGGGAAACAGAAGCTCGGTGTCGAGGAAGAGAACCGGAGTCGTCCGGTCGATCTTTGACACCATGTGCAAAAGCACGACCGATTCCGCGCCGAAAGAGCTGACAAGCGCGGTTCGACCGACCAGCGGGTTGTCCAGCGCTTCGGCAAGCACGTCAGACGCCGCATGGTGGCGGAACCTCTGGTTCAGCTCAGCCGCGCGCGCGTCAAGCGGGGGGAGGGCGGCCTCAAGCGGCATTGGCCTTCTCCGTATCAGGGTAGAGCGCGGCCTTGAACGGGGCGAGGCCCAGACGACGATAGGTCTGAAGGAACGTCTCGTCCGCATCGTCGCGCAGGTCCAGATAGGCGTCAATCAGACGTTCAATGGCTGGCACGATCTCTTCCGCCGAAAAGCCGGGACCGGCGCGTTCCCCAATCGTCGCGGTCTCGGATCCGTCGCCGCCAAGCGTGATCTGGTAGTTCTCCACGCCCGCCCGGTCGAGGCCAAGGATGCCGATGTGACCGACGTGGTGGTGGCCGCAGGCATTGATGCAGCCCGAAATCTTGATCTTCAGCGGACCAACATCATGCTCAAGCTTCAATTCCTCAAAGCGCTCTGCAATCTCTTGCGCGACGGGGATAGAGCGGGCGGTCGCCAGCGCGCAATAGTCCATGCCCGGGCAGGCGATGATGTCGGAGATGAGGCCGACATTCGCTGTGGCAAGGCCATGGTCGCGAAGGGTCGCGTAGAGCTCCGGCAGGTCGGACTTGTGGACATGG
>CAZMKY010000139.1:0-5332 GCA_964566835.1 uncultured Rhodobacterales bacterium | reverse complement strand
TCCGAAGTTCACGTTCTTCGTAAAAGTCTGGGCGATGATCACCGCCGTAGGCGCCGTGATCTCCTATGCACATTTTCCGCCAAGCTGGCGAAGATCCGTCCTGTCCGAACGTGGAAGCTTTCCGGCCGTTGATGCCAGGCAGCTTGCCGCAGCGCCGAAGGCCGAGCGCCAGCCTGCCCCGCAATCCGCCCCGTTCTTCAAACGCCTCCGCCCGGAACTCGGGCGAGAGCTTGTCTCAATCTCGGTCGCAGACCATTACATTGAAGTCGCCACAACGCTTGGCCGCGACACGCTTCTCCTGCGCCTTGCCGACGCCGAAACCGAACTGGCGGACTATCCCGGTCATCGCGTGCACAGGTCGCATTGGGTGGCGCTCGACCAGGTGACCGACTTTAAACGCCACGGCCATACCGGAACGTTGACCATGTCCACCGGACAGGAAATCCCCGTCGCCCGCGCACAGGTCAAACGTGTTCAGGCGCTGCTAGACGCCTGACCGGCGGCCCAGTCCCGGAACACTCGAACCTTCGGCATCTCCCACGTCTCGGGCTGTCCGATCAGGCAGATATCGCCAAAGCTCGAGTCAACGACCATGTCAGGAAAGATCGGCACAAGCGTGCCCGCAGCGAACTCATCCTGACAAAGAGCAAGATCAGCCATCACAACTCCGCTCCCAAGGATGGCCGCCCGCACAGCCATATCGAGGTTCGGGAAGACGTCACCTGTTGCTGTGGGGTCCAAGTCAACTGCGAAGGTCTTTGCCCAATCCAACCAGTCATGCCGCTGAGGCGTCTCATGAAGAAGCGGCGCATGGGCCAAGGCGTGCGGGTCCGTCAGTTTCGCCCAAGGCGAATTTGGCGCCGCGGCAGGTGTCAGCCGCACGGGGAAAAGCGGCTGAACATTTAGGTCACGTTTTCGGATCGGCCAATCGGCCACGGAAAATCCGATGTCAAACTCGTAGACCTCGAACCCGCCATCGCTATGAAAGTCGGTCGTCAGGCGCACGTTGATGTCTGGATGGCGTTCGCGGAAATCGGGCAGCCGTGGCAGCAGCCACCGGATGGACGTTGCCGGCGGACAGATCACCCGTAAATCGCTGGAGAAGGCGCGAATTCTCTCGGCTTCCTGATTGATGTGATGAAAGGCCCGATCGATCGCAGGCTGCAAGCGCCGTCCGGCCTCCGTCAACGTGACGCCCGCTGGATTGCGCTGGAACAGGGCGACGCCAAGATGCTCTTCCAACAACTTCACATGTCGGCTGATCGCTCCGCGTGTCACGAACAACTCATCCGCGGCTCCGATGAATCCGCCGTGGCGGGCGGCGGCTTCAAAAGCACGCAGGGCATTCAACGGCGGCAAGCGCATTCCACAACCTCAATAGGATCAGTTTATCTAGGCCTTGATACCAGATAACTTGGTTTGTCGGAGCAAAAATTGACCTGCTATGAGTCGTGGCATGACAGAGAGTTCACAAAATATCATCCTGCCACGTATCGCCGTCCCCGCGCTTTGGTCCAAGTTTGGCGAAACGCTACAGACTTTGACTCAAGGATGGCGGCAGCGAAAAGCGGACCGTGCGACGAGGCGCCAAGCACTGCGACTGGCCGAAACATCGCCCCACCTTCTGGCGGATCTGGGCTACGCTCTGGAAACGCAAACGTCTTCGGTTGAAATCTGGTCTGGTCCCACGGGCCGCATCACGGTTCAGATCGGTGGGGCAGACGCGCAGCTCTGCATCGGGCGCTAGAACAACGTCTCTAGCAGAGGGTGGGGAAAGCTTCGCGGCGCGGTCACGGCAAAGAAGCTCTCCACGATATTCAACTCGACCTCCGCCACCTCGATCCGGCCACTTTCAATCTCGTCGGCAAAAACAACCGATGGCGCGATCGCCAAGCCAAGCCCATCGCGCGCCAAGAGCCTGACCATGGCCATGTCGTCCACGCGCGCTGCAATTCTCGGCCTGACGCCAAGCCTGGCGACGAGGCTGTCGAACCCCGTCCGAATGGAGCTTTCGGTGGGCAGGATGACCGGGACAGTGGTCAGAAGCTCTGCCAGGGTCTTGCCGGCCAGCAGGTCCGGTCTGCCATGGATCGCGACCGGCTGCTCATCCAAGCGGTGTGCAATCAATCCGCTATCCGTCTCTGGCGGTGTCGTTGTCAGAACCACGTCCAACGCCAGTGCTGTCAGCGCCTCCATCAATCGTGCCTGACTGCCGGAGCTCAGCACGATCTCGGCATCGTCCCGGTCCATGATGGGTTTCAGGAACCGGATCTGAAAATTTCGGGAAAGCGTCGAAAGAGCTCCGACGCGCAAAGGCGGTCGTTCAGCCGCCGTGCCAGACAGCGTGGCGATCAACTCCTCGCCCGTCGCGAAGATCCGATCGGCGTGATCAAGGGCAATCCGACCGACTTCGGTCAGTTCAAGCCGTCTTCCCACGCGCAGGAACAGCGGATGACCCAGCCGCGCCTCCAACGTCTTGATCTGGGCAGACAGGGCGGACTGAGACAGGTTCAGACGCTCCGCCGCACGGGTCAGATGCCCTTCATGCGCGACTTCGCGGAAGTATCGCAAATGATGGTAGTTCAGATCATTCATCGTTCACTTATATAGAACGAAATCGACAGAAAGTTATATTTTTATATCTCATTTGGGCCAACTAGATCTCCGTCAACTCAGTTTCGGAGACGCAAGATGGACATCATGATCGACATCGCCACCACTGTTCTCACGCAAATTCAGAAGCCGACGCTCGCCTTTCTGATCGGCGGAATGCTTCTGGCCTCGCTTGGCAGCAAGCTCGAAGTGCCGCAGCCGGTCTATTCTTTCATCGTGCTGCTCTTGCTCCTCAAAGTCGGGATGAGCGCGGGGCTTTCCGTGCGCGAGGCGAACTTCACAGACCTCGCCGTGCCAGCCATTGGCGCCGCGCTTGTCGGTATCGCCATCGTGGTCCTCGGCAAGTTCGTCTTCGCCAAACGCGGTGCCGTGTCCGAGATGGATGCCATGGCAACGGTGGGCGTCTTCGGCGCCGTCTCCGCCTCGACGCTGGCGGCTGGGATGACCATGCTAGATGCCGAAGGTATCGCATATGAAGGCTTCATCGGCGCGCTCTATCCCTTCATGGACGTGGCCGCCCTTGTGACCGCCATCGTCTTGGCGCGCCTGGCCAAGGCGCGCAGCATCCAGCCTGCGCCGGATGGCACGATGACGCTGTCTGGTGGTCCGAAAAAACCAGTGGTGGAGTCCGGTCTGGTCGGCAGCATCTTGACCGACACGCTCAGAAGTCCCGCGATCTCGGCGCTTCTTCTTGGGTTGGGCCTTGGTGTTCTCGCGCGGCCTGAAACCGTCTACGCAAGTTTCTACGAGCCGCTGTTCCGGGGCCTTTTGTCTGTGCTCATGCTGATCATGGGCATGGAAGCCTGGGCGCGGCTGTCGGAACTCCGGAAAGTCGCGCATGCCTATGTCCTCTATGGCCTGACCGCACCGCTCGTCCACGGCATGATCGGCTTCGGGGCCGGAATGGTCATCCATCAGATCACCGGCTTCTCCGCAGGCGGGGTGGTGCTGCTGGCGGTCATGGCGGCGTCCAGCTCCGACATCTCGGGCCCACCCACGATGCGTGGTGCCCTGCCCGAGGCCAACCCGTCGGCCTATGTCGGCACCTCGACCGGCCTTGGCACCCCTGTCGCCATCCTGACGATCCCGGTCTATATCGCATTGGCAGACAGGTTCATCGGGCTCTAAGCTCAGGGCCAACCGATAAGGAGCTTCAGGATGTACGTGGACGGCTTTGTTCTGGCGGTGAAGACCGACCGCAAGGAAGACTACATCAAGGCCGCCCGGCGCGCGGCAGAGGTCTTCCTCGAACTGGGGGCCACGCGCATGGTTGAAACCTGGGCTGACGACGTCCCGCGCGGCGAAATCACCGACTTTCCTGGCGCGGTCAAACTGGAACCGGATGAAACCGTGTGCTTTTCCTGGGTGGAGTATCCCGACCGTGAAACTCGCGACCGGGTTGCCGCTGAGGCCATGCAGGACCCAAGGCTGAAAGACGCAATGGACCCGACTATTCTGGACGACGCGCGGATGATCTACGGCGGCTTCAATCCCATCATGGACGTCCGCGCATGATGGATCTCATCTTCTGGATCGTCGTCTTTGTCGGCTTGTTCTTTCTCTTCCGCTGGCTGCAAAGCCGGAAGAAATAGGGGCTTAGGTCGAAGGCAGAAGCGTCTCCGCGACCATCATTCTGCCCGAAATACTCAAGCTCCCAGGCGGGTCTTACGTCCCGATCGGCAAAAGTGGCGTGCGCCCGCTGTCCGAAAGCGTCCAGCAGTCTCGCCCCTCGAACACCACGGGGACAAGATCGCGTCCATAGGCCGCCCCACCGTCGATATTGACCCGGTTGCCATAGTGCTCGGGCGCCGCGATGGCCGTGTGCCCGTGGACAACCAAGGGGCCGTGATCCCGCGTGTCCTCTAGCCAGCCCGACCGGATCCACAGAAGATCGTCTTCGGTCTGCTCTTGGAGCTCAACGCCGGGTTTCAGGCCCGCATGGACGAAAAGAAGTTCCTCGACCTCGTGGGTCAAAGGCAGGCTTTCCAGAAATTCGATATGGCGATCCGGCACGGCCGTCACCAACCGCCGATGGAGGCTCCGCTTGCCTTCAATCAAACCGCGCTTGACGCCGTAAGACGCCAAAGTGGTCATCCCGCCCAATCCCGGCGAAAGCCAGGTCAATCCGTCGCGCAAGATCGGGTCTTTGTGGTCCGCACTTCTGTAAAAGCCGGTGAACATGCGGTCATGGTTGCCCTTTATGACCGTCCAGTCCCGCCCTTGGTCAAGGGCCTCCAAAATCCAGGAAATCACACCCTGGCTGTCCGGCCCGCGGTCGGTCAGATCGCCGACGAAAACGACCGGGGCAATCGGTCCGCCTTCGCGCGCTTGATCCTTCTCGACCCAATCCATGGCCCGCTTCAGTTGCGACAGCTGACCGTGAACATCGCCAATGGCGTAAATGCGCGACATGAGTAACGTGACCCTCAGCGTGACGAGCAAGAGATCGCGTGATAACGATCTACAAATTTTTGAACCCGGCGCGGCCCTGGAACGCAGTAGGCATGGGTTGGTTTAGGTGCAGAGCTCATGAACCAGATTGCAATATGCTTCTTCGGGATAACCCGTTCCTTGCGATTTACCGCACCTTCTATCGAGCGGAATGTCATCCAGCCAGCCCGGCAGCTTGGAAATGCACGAATCTACGCTCATTTCTTCGAGCAGAGCGCGGCCAAACAAGCGAATGGGCAGTCGGAGGGAGACTTCGACCTCACCGATG
>CAZMKY010000138.1:0-1802 GCA_964566835.1 uncultured Rhodobacterales bacterium | reverse complement strand
CACCTCATCAAGGTCATTGATATACGGCAGCTGCTGCCCCGTCGTGTCCACCTGGTGGAAGTACGGGTTCGCGACATAGTGCCGACCTTCGGTCGTGTCCGCGATGGCGATATGGCTTTCCAGCGTCGGATAGGTTGCCTTCACCAGGCCCGGCACAAGATCAGGATGCGCCAGCATCGGTGTCGGCGTATCTGTCCAGTCCGAAGTGCCATAGTAGGCGTGGATGGCGGCGTAGCCGTTTTCAAAGCCCAGCGCCTGAGCGTTGGCATCCGCGTTCGGGTCGAGATCCGGATGGAACTGACCCAGGAAGTGCTTGGGCAGGAACGGCTGCGAGTAATGCGTGGCGAAGTGGGCGATCAGACCCGGCTTTGGCGCTGGCAGGTTGAAAATCACCGTCACGTCGTCTGGTGCTTCAACAGTCATCCGTTCGCCTGCGACCGTAATGTAGTCCTTCGGCGTCTCGAACAGGTTCGTGTCCATCATGATGTTGTCGTGGTAGAACACGATGTCCGCGCTGGTGAACGGCGCGCCATCCGACCATTTGTGGCCAGCACGCAGCTTGATCGTCAGCTGCGTGAAATCGTCATTCCATTCCCAGGACTTCGCGACATTCGGAACGATCGTCTGAAGGTCGTCGGAATAGCGTACAAGGCTGACGTGACGTACCGACAGGAAGTCAGATGTACCGGCCTCTGTTGCGTTGGAAAGCACGTCCAGCTGACCGCCATACTTGCCCGTGCTGTCATAGGGGACTACGACCAGCGGCTCGGACGGGATACGTTCGGCCAACGGCGGAAGATCCGCGTTGCCTTGAATACGTGAGTTCAGTGCAGCCGCATCGGGGTTGCCCGAAAATTCCATTTTGCAGCCAGCGGCTGCTTCGAATTCAGCAAGTTCATACTGTTGTGGGAACGCGCCGGGCGCGACGCCTTGCATGTCGGCCATCGAGATGGCCGGGCAATTGGCCAAAGCCATGCGGGGCAACATCACACATGCCGCACCTGATAGAAGTATCCGTTTCATCTTCGCTCCTGTTGTATTGTTTCTGTCCGGTTGAGTCGTTGCTCACCGATTTTGGCGCCGTTGGGCGCGCGTGAAGGCTACCGGTTTGGAGAGTGCCGCATAGGGCCACGCGCGAGAAGCGCATAGAGCCAGAGCATATCCTCAACCTGCCTTGGGTGTTCTCCCCCTCCTTTCTTCCAGCCCCCCGGTATCGCTTTGACCAGACGCGCTTTAACTGACGCGCTCCGGTAACAGCAGCATGACACCCAAGGGGTCGGACCCGGCCTAATTCAAGCGGGCCCAATCTTCACACCACCGTCAACAACCATCGTCCGGGCGAAGGTGCTTTCGGGGTGGACCATGCGATGGCAAAGCATTTGGCGCGACAAATCAAGACAAATTGCTGCCGAGTTGGGCGAAGTCGAAATGTCTCGCAATTCTCCATCGGCATCCATGTCATAGAGAATCTGGGGCAAATCGGACGCGAAATGCACCAGCCGATAACGGTCGGTCCGCAGGACGGCGAAGTTGGATTGGTTCGCTGAAGTGCCCAATTTCCTCTGTAAACTCGTGGGATTCACCGGGTCAGCGAAGTCCACTTCCGAGAAGCTGACGCGCTTTCCGCCGGAACCGGTTTCAATCGCCGGGCGCAAGCTCGTGCCGTTCATCGAATGTGGAGCGGCTCGCCCGACGAAGTCCAAAATTGTCGGCGCAACGTCGGTGGATTCGGTCATTGCGTTGATTCTGCGGGGTGATTCCCCTGGCACGCGAATCATCAGCGGCACGTGGAAGGCGGCATC
>CAZMKY010000137.1:0-1619 GCA_964566835.1 uncultured Rhodobacterales bacterium | reverse complement strand
TGGCAAATGGCAGAGGGGCGGAACTGGAGGCTACTGAAGTCCTGGCCAAACAAGATTACCTGGTTGTGGTGGATATGGTGGGACGCGCCAAGTCGGCCCGCATCCTGTCGGCTGCGGTGCTCGGAAAGGCAGACCTTTATGATAGCTTCCAAGACCGCATCGAACAGGTCTCCGAAACCAAATTTGATCCAACTTCTGGCGACATGACCTGTACCCGAACGAGAAAATTGGGTGCGCTGGTGCTGGACAAACCTGAGAAGGTCAAACTGTCCGCCGAAGAGGTGGTTCCGGCGCTGCTTGATGCGGTACGCGACCATGGGCTGGATCTGTTGCCCTGGCGCGATGCTGATCGAAATCTGAGGCATAGGCTGCACTTGCTTAACTCCGAATTGGGCGACCCGTGGCCGGATATGAGCGATGAGGCTCTGATTGCCGGACTCGACAAATGGCTTGCGCCTTTCTTGTCGGCTGCCAATTCGCTGTCAGATCTTGGAGATGGCTCGCTCTCCAATGGCCTGATGTTACTGGCCGGGCATCCTCCCGCAAAGGAGCTGGATCGTTTGGTGCCGACCCACTTTAACGCACCCAGCGGATCACGGGTGCCGCTGACTTATCAGGACAATAGAGCAGTTCTCAGCGTTCGGCCGCAGGAGTTGTTTGGTCTTGATAGACACCCGGCAATCCTGGAAGGCCGCCTGGCAATCGATGTTGAGCTGTTGTCACCTGCTGGCCGGCCGATGCAGATAACCCGAGATCTGCCTGGTTTCTGGCGTGGTTCGTGGCGGGATGTGCGGGCCGATATGCGCGGCCGCTATCCAAAGCATCCGTGGCCTGAAGACCCATTGTCAGCCCCGGCAACTGCACGGGCAAAGCCCCGCAGGTCATGAGGGCTTGAAGGAAACGGATGCGTCAAAATTTCTCTGATAAGATTCCGCGTATCGAGCTACACTGACGGTCCGCAAAAGGAGTCAAAATGCCAGAAGAGAGTTTCCAACCTGCAGGACGTGAAAGGGTTCTGGTGCGCCTGGATACTTTTATCCGCCTGCGCTGGTACGCCATTATCGGTCAGGCCGGCGCGATTCTGCTTGTGGCGTTCTATTTCAACTACCAAGTGGAATGGGAAATTTGCCTGGTCCTGATCGCCGTATCAGCCGGCCTGAACGTCATGCTCAATAGGCTGTACAAGTCTAATCACCGGCTGCCCGGCAGCGGCGCGCTTATGCTGTTGTCGTTTGACGTCCTGCATCTTGGTCTCCTGCTGTTTCTAACCGGCGGTTTGCAAAACCCGTTTGCCATCCTGCTAATGGCGCCAGTCGTGGTTGCCGCAACTTCGTTGCACTACACGCGCATATTGACCCTTGGGCTGCTGACCCTGATCGTCATTTCGGTTTTGGCTTATCTGCATTTGCCGCTGCCATGGGACGAGCGGGCACCGCTCAACATCCCCTTTCTCTATAATTTCGGGGGCTGGGTGGCGATCGTGTGCACGGTTGCGTTCACCGCAATATATGCCTATCGGGTTGCCGAGGAATCGCGAAAGTTGGCCGACGCGCTTGCTGCAACAGAACTCGTTCTACAGCGGGAAAAATACATATCCGACCTGGATGGACTGGCGGCAG
>CAZMKY010000136.1:0-2674 GCA_964566835.1 uncultured Rhodobacterales bacterium | reverse complement strand
TAATCTCGTGTTCTGGTGCCGACTGAACAAATTTGGCAGAAAGTTTCTCAACCGCACGCCGTGCGCGAATACCCGGAATCACATCCTTGCCGTCAACTGAGCTGAGGTAGGCCTGAACAATACCCAGAAACCTCAGACTCCGCTGCCAGTGTCCGCTTTCGTCTGAGACATCGAGGCCCACTACGTCCCTTGGGTTCACACCTTCGATTGCGATTTCGTCCATCAAGGATGCGAGTGTATCAGCCAGATCATAGGCTGATGATCGCGGCGCCAAGGTCGGGTCCGCGTCAATCAGGGATTGGACGAGTGCCCCAAGCTCCAACCGCTGTTTCAATCCCGAGGTTGCGTTTGGCAGTGCGCCAGGTGGCAGAAGACGATCGACTTCCGTGACAAGAAGCATCCTTGGCATCAGGACTGCGCCCTTGTCGACAAAGGCTGCGCGTACTTCCCGGCGCATTCGGTCGGCGTTGAAAAAAACCGTCATCCGGCCAAGGCGCAGCGGGTCGCCCTTGCACCACGACATCAATGCCTCTGCCGTCACCGAGGGGAAGTGCGCGCCCGGTGGGACGCCAAAGATCTTGCCCCTAGTCACGCGCCGCCATCCCTTCTGCCAATTTCAGCCCCTCGGGGTTTCCAATATCACACCAAGGGCCATCATGGACGGCCCCTGCCAACGGCTGATTCAGCGCGAGAAGATCCCAATACAAGTTGAGCGAGAACGCATCCGCCTCAATCTCGTGCAATCGAGACGGATCGATAATCTGGGCGCCGGAGTATACATGCGGGCCATTTCGGGCAATCAGTCCATCTTTCAGTGAAAAATCGCCCGTCGATGCTGAGCCAAAGGTGCGCTTCGGGTCAGCCAACAGAAGCAAGGCATTCATCTCTGGCCGCCAGGCATCCAGCAGCGCGCAAACTGGGTTCTGACCCAACCAAAGCCCATCCGGATTAATTGTGATCACAGCGCCGTCGCCAAGATAGGGTAGGGCGGCTTTCAACCCGCCACCAGTCTCTAAAATTGAGGGATCTTCCCTTACTGTCGCGACGCCGTAAGCATGAAGGTAAGGCTCAATCACTTCCGCCAGATAGTGTGTGTTGGCCACTATCCGCTCAATCCCCGCTTCACGAAGAAGCCGTATTGTCCGCGCGATCATCGGCTCGCCACCAAGTTCTACCATTGGTTTTGGCGTCTTGGCTGTCAGGTGCCCCATACGGGTCCCGAAACCGGCGGCAAATATCATGGCGGAGGTCGGACGAGTCATGGCCGAAACGCCCTGAGGTTCGAATACACATCGCCAATTGCTGACCTTAGCAAAGGGGCAAGGTCTTCAAGTTCGGGATGTTCGACCGCGCGTCGAAGGGTGCCGGCTGTATGCGGAATGAAACGGATGTAGTTGCTCTTTCCGTCCCGCAACGCCAGTCGCGCAAAAATTCCAAGGATCCGTACATTCCGTTGCAGTGTCATGATGGACGTTGAAAGGGCGACTTCATCTGGCGTCGACTTCGTGATTTGCGCGAAGTCGGCAATGCATTTGTCCTGCAGCTCCGCCGGATAGTCGACGCGCGCGTCATAAAGGATGGAAGCGAGATCATAGGTCGGGTGGACCATGAACGCGTCTTGGAAGTCCAGTACACCAATCCTTGCCGTCCCATTGCGATGGGCCAGCCAGGTCAGATTGCCGGCGTGATAGTCCCGAAGTGACAATGCGCGAGGGCTCTCGCAGAGTTGTTCCAAATACGGGCGCATTGAGACGGAAAAGTCGTCAAAGGCGACGGGATCTGCACTGGGCAGCCAGTCCTTTGCAAGCTCCATCGCCGACAAAAGCTCTTCTGTTGAAGGGTAGGGGACATCGGCAGCAAACCGGCCATATTCCGGGATCAAGCGAACAGCTTCGCCCAACCCTGTTTCAACATCCGAAAGATCTGGGCTTTCCCGCAAAACTGGTCCGATGTCTTCCAGAATGGCAATCCCCGCCGCAGTGTCGGCGAAGTACACATCAGGCGCACTGACGCCGCCTTTCCGCAAGAGTTCCGACAGATACAAGAACCGGGGCAATGACGGGTCGATCTCAGGCGGGCTGATCATCAAGATTGCAGACTTCCCAGACGCCTCTAGCCGCTCATAGCGCCTACGGGATGCATCGCCCGCAAGCGGCACGCGATCCGCCGACCCAAAACCCGTTTCGTCGAGGGCGCGTTGGAGGATCACGTCGTCAATCATGGGTTTCGATTATGGCCCGGAGTCTGCTCAGGAATGACGAGTCCGCCGTGATCGAGGCGCGGCGACCATCTCCTGACGCTTCAAGGAAGACATCAACCGAATTATCAACAGGATAGCCTTGTAGTCGATCCGGCCATTCCACGAGAACGATGGCTGTTTCAAAGGCCTCATCAAGTCCAAGTTCGATCAGTTCATCGGGGTTGGAAACCCGGTAGAGATCCGTGTGCCAGATCTCGCCAGTTCCGTCCTCGTAAACTTGAACCAAGGTAAATGTCGGCGAAGGGACGTCTTCAATTTGCAGCCCGGCAGCCCTGAGGCGGGCTTGAATGATCGATCGGGCCAGATGGGTTTTTCCGGCGCCAACATCACCTGTCAGCAGAACCGTATCGCCGGGCGCAAGGACGGCTGCCATGGCGGCGCCAAGTGACGACGTTGCATCCGCATCCGGCAGAT
>CAZMKY010000135.1:0-12620 GCA_964566835.1 uncultured Rhodobacterales bacterium | reverse complement strand
ACTTCGACCAGCGCCTCTGCCTCGGCGCGGAACGCGCGCCCTTCTGCCGTCAGGACATAGCCACCGCTGCCCCGCCGGAACAGGCGACGCCCGGTTGCCTGCTCCAACGCCGTCATCTTTCGGCCCAGCGTCGGCGGGCTTTGCCCGGTTTCCAGCGCCGCGGCGGTCAATCCGCCACCGTCGGCCACCGCCAGAAAGGCCAGAACATCATCTAGTGACAGTTCATTTTTCATTTTTGAAAATTAACTTTTGATTTTTCGAATTTTTCACGCGCTATCAGTAGCGCATCTTAAGCCCATCGCTTCAATATTGAAAAGAGAGCTTGAGAAATGATGATCTTGCGACCGCCTGAGCACAACCGCGACCCTGAATTCGCTTATGAAGAGCAGCGCTACTTCAAAAAGCTGGCTGAAGACGAAAGGCTGAGCTTGCGGCAGGCGCGGCGTGCAGCGCGTCTGGCCCGACTGCGCGGCATGCTGCCCTTCTGACAAAAGAAAAAGGGCGCCCCTGAAGGGCGCCCTTTCTAAACAACGTTCGCTTCAGGCGCCTCAGGCGCCCCAGACGTAGATGGCGGCGAAAAGGAACAGCCAGACAACGTCAACGAAGTGCCAGTACCAAGCGGCCGCTTCGAACCCGATGTGTTTCTCGGGCGTGAAGTGACCAGCGCGCAGGCGCAGGTAGCACACGAAGAGGAAGATGGTGCCGATGATGACGTGCGCGCCGTGGAAGCCCGTCGCCATGAAGAAGTTGGCGCCATAGATGTTGCCGGCAAAACCGAAGGCCGCGTGGCTGTACTCATAGGCCTGGAAGACCGTGAAGATGACACCCAGACCAATGGCCAGGATCAAGCCCATGGCCATGTCCTTGCGGTTGTCTTCGTGAACCAATGCGTGGTGAGCCCATGTGGCCGCTGCGCCGGAGCACAGGAGGATCAGCGTGTTGATCAATGGCAGGTGCCAAGGATCAAACGTCTCGATCCCGACCGGCGGCCAGACGCCGTCGACGGCGGGGCTGATCCCATCGGGGTGCATCGGGTAGATGGCATGCTTGAAGAAGCCCCAGAACCATGCCGCGAAAAACATGATTTCCGACATGATGAACATGATGAAGCCATAGCGCAGGCCGATGCGGACAACCGGGGTATGATCGCCGACATTCGATTCCGCGACAACTTCCGACCACCATGCGAACATGGTGTAGAGGACACCGATCAGACCGATGAAGAACATGAATGGCGTAATGTCCTGCATCCAGAGGACGGCGCCAAACAGCATGACAAAACCCGAAGCCGCGCCAGCCAGAGGCCAGATCGAGGGGTTCAGAATGTGGTAGTCGTGGTTTTTCTCGTGGGCCATTTGGGTTCCCTCAGAGGTCAGTCTAGTTGAAGCATCGCCTGCTCTTCAGGCAGGTCGATCTCGTGGAAAGTGTAACTCAGCGTGATGACAGGGACGTGCTTGCCGTCCGGGTCATCGACGATTTCGGGTTCGACGAAAAAGCTGACAGGCATCAGCACGCTTTCGCCGGGCTGCAAGACCTGCTCTTCAAAGCAGAAGCAGTCGATCTTGGAAAAGAAGGCACCGCCCGCAAACGGGGCAACGTTATAGCTGGCCGATCCGGCGACAGGGCGGTCGGTCGGGTTGTAGGCTTCATAGAAGGCCAGCCCGGTTTCACCGATGCGCACTTCCATCTCACGCTCAACCGGCGTGAAGCGCCAAGGCATGCCAGCGGCCAACGAGGCGTCAAAGCGGATCTTGATCGTCTGATCCAGAACATCGTCAGATCCGGCCTCGGCCACATCTGTCGCACCACCCCAACCGGTGACACGGCAAAAGAGGTCATAAAGCGGGACCGAGGCCCACGCCATTGCGCCCATGAAGACGACAACGCCGACCAGTTGGAAAACGGTTTTCTGCTTGGGATCTACCGCCATCAGTTGCCCTCCACCGGGGCCATCTCGGGGCGGATGACGTGGTCAAAGGCTTGCATCGGATCGCCATTGGTAACTTTGACAACGGTCAAGCCGAAGACAACGCCGATAAACGCAATCAGCGTCAGGGCGACGCCGACATTGCGAGAGCTGCGGCGTTCGTGAAGTTCGTGTGTGGCTTTCAGCGCCATCAGAGGACTCCCCCGGCGCGCAGTGCTGCATCAATCAGCAAGGCGCCGAATTGAAGGAACAGGTAGTAGAGCGATACGCGGAAGACCTTTTTCTCAACCTTGTAGTTGTCGGCTTCCGCCATGGTCTCATCGCGCTTGTAGATGTCCCACGCACCTTTCAGGAACAAGGCGTTCATGACGATGGCGACGGTCAGCGTGACCGGACCGCCGATTGACGTCAGCGCCATGGCCAGCGCAACAGGCGCCAGAAGAAGCGTGTAGACAAGAATGTGTTTGCGGGTGGAGGGACGCCCATGCGTCACCGTCAGCATCGGGACGCCCGCATCGTCATAGTCGGACTTCATGAACAGCGCCAAGGCCCAGAAGTGGGGCGGCGTCCACATGAAGATCACGGCAAACATCAGGACGGCTTCGATGGAAACAGACCCCGTGGCCGCAACCCAGCCGATCATCGGAGGAAACGCACCGGCCGCGCCGCCAATGACGATGTTCTGCGGCGTCGCGCGCTTCAGCCACATCGTGTAGACGACGGCGTAGAAGACGATGGTAAATGCCAGAAGGCCAGCCGCAAGAAGGTTGGTTGCCAGCCCAAGCATGACAACCGAAATGCCAGACAGCGCCACGCCGATGGCGAGCGCTTCGCCAGCCTCGACACGGCCTGACGGCACGGGACGTTTTGCCGTGCGCCGCATGACGGCGTCGATGTCGGCGTCATACCACATGTTCAGCGCGCCCGACGCACCAGCGCCCAACGCAATGAACAGGATCGCAGCCGCCCCAACCATCGGGTGAACACCCACCGGCGCGACCACAAGGCCCACCAGCGCAGTGAACACCACAAGCGACATGACGCGCGGCTTCAAGAGCGCAACATAGTCGCCAAAGACCGGCTCTGGGCCGGTCTCGGTGTTGGTTTGATGGAGGCTGAGATCCGTCATGGAGCTTTTGCCTTAGTCAGCCTGCGCGACGGTGAGGGTCGGGACGGTGCCCTCGGCGGCGTAAAGCTCTTTCGCTTCGACGAGCCAGGCATCGTATTCTTCCTGCGTCACGGCATGAACGGTGATCGGCATGTAGGCATGCGCGATGCCGCACAGCTCGGAACACTGACCGAAGTAGACACCTTCCATGCCCTCATCGACTTCGAACCAAAGCTCTGCCAAGCGGCCCGGAACAGCGTCCTGCTTCACGCCGAATGCCGGGATCGTCCAGGAATGGATGACGTCAGCGCCGGTGACCTGAACAACAATTGTCTTGCCGGTCGGAACGACCATTGCCGTGTCGGTCGCCAGACGGAAGTGTTCGTCCGAATACCCGGCTTCGGCCAGCTGTGCGCTGACTTCAGGCGTCAGGCGATTGTCGCCGCCCGTGGCCGGTGCACCGATCATGTAGCTGTCAAAGACAATGCCTTCATCCGGATACTCGTAGCCCCAGTACCACTGGTAGCCAGTCGTCTTGATGACGATGTCGCCTTCCGGGATTTCCTGCTGGTTGAACAGGACCGGCAGAGAGAAGCCGCCGATAAAGACCAGGATGACGATCGGGCCCAGCGTCCACGCCACCTCGATCGGGGTATTGTGCGTGAAGCGTGCCGGTTCCTTGTTGGCCTTCTGATTGTATTTCACGATGACGATGACGATGAGCGCCAGCACGAAAAGCGAAATCAGGGTGACAAGGATGTGCAGCATGCCGTCAAGCCACTGCACTTCGCGTGCAAGTTCGGTTGCGGCGGGCTGGAAGCCCGTGCCGCCAGGAACAGGCGCGCCGATGATGGGCAGCTCCTGAGCGGCAGCGATTGTGGCGCCGACCAAGCCGGAGGCGAGGGCAGCAAGACCGGAAAGACGTGACATCAGACGCATGTGACGACGGGTCCTTTTTGGTGTTCGGTTCCCATGCGGACCAGCCTGTTCTGGGTCGATTTCCAGACATACCGGTACCGCGGTTGTTCTCGCGCTGTTTGAAATCATATTGTGCGGTCAGGAACAAGGTGGAGTCTTGCGGCATTCAGCCGCTTGCCTACTTAAAGGTTCTCCGCGTTCAAAAGGATTTTTCATGTCTGACCCTGCGCCTTTTCGCCCGTTTGAAACGCTGATCGACAGCGAAACGGCCTCTGCCCTTCTGCGCGAGGCTGTCGCCGGGGCCGACGACGGTGAACTCTTCCTCGAACGTCGCCGCTCCGAAGTTCTCTCTTTCGACGACGGGCGCCTCCGTCAGGCCAGCTATGACGCGTCCGAGGGATTCGGCCTGCGCGCCGTGAAGGGCGAGACGTCGGGCTATGCCCATTCGACCGAGATCAGCGAGACCGCGCTGCGTCGCGCCGTCGAAACCGCACGCCTTGCCGTGGGCGACGGCGGCGGGACCATGGCCCCTGCGCCCGGCGCCACGAACCGTAAGCTTTACTCCGACAAGGATCCGATGGCCGATGCGGCCTTCCCGGTAAAGGTCGAAACCCTGCGCGAGATCGACGCCTTTGCCCGCGATCTTGATCCGCGCGTCGTGCAAGTGTCGGCGACGCTTGCGGCCTCGCTGCAGGAGGTCGCGATTCTGCGTCCCGAAGGCCACATCGTCTCGGACACCCGGCCGATGGTGCGCCTGAACGTCAGTGTGATCGTTGAAGAAAACGGGCGCCGCGAAAGCGGCGGGTCGGGCGGTGGCGGGCGCACGGCCCTGACCGGCCTGATCGACCCATCGCACTGGAAAAGCGCGGCAAAAGAAGCGCTTCGGATCGCTCTCGTGAACCTTGAAGCCGTTCCCGCCCCGGCGGGCGTGATGGATGTCGCACTGGGACCCGGGTGGCCCGGCATCCTTTTGCACGAGGCCATCGGACATGGGTTGGAAGGCGACTTCAACCGCAAGAAGTCTTCGGCTTTTGCCGGATTGATGGGGCAGCAGATCGCTGCCAAGGGCGTCACCGTGCTGGACGACGGCACCTTGCCCGATCGGCGCGGCTCTATCAGCGTCGATGACGAAGGCACGCCGTCGAACGCGACCACCCTGATCGAGGACGGCGTTCTGGTGGGGTATATGCAAGATCGGCAGAATGCGCGCCTGATGGGTGTCGCGCCGACCGGAAACGGGCGACGTCAAAGCTATGCCCACCCGCCGATGCCACGAATGACGAACACCTACATGCTGTCTGGTGATGCCAAGCCGGGCGACATCGTCGCCAATGTGAAAGACGGGATCTATGCCGTGGGTTTTGGCGGCGGTCAGGTGGATATCACGAACGGCAAATTCGTCTTTTCCTGTACGGAAGCCTACCGGGTCGAGAACGGGAAGGTTGGCGCGCCGGTCAAAGGGGCGACTTTGATCGGCGATGGGGCCACGGCACTCAAGCAGATACGTGCAGTCGGCAACGACATGGAACTGGACCCGGGCATCGGAAACTGCGGCAAGAACGGTCAATGGGTCCCGGTGGGCGTGGGCCAGCCGACCTTGCTGATCGGTGGGCTGACAGTCGGAGGCTCAGCCGCCTGACGCGCCTGCCACGCTACGGTCGCCCCTGATCCATCGCCACGTATCGAAGATGTCGAACAGGTTCGAGATCCCGATCGTCACCGCGTAGATCAGCGCAAACACCGTCATACCCAGCGACATGGGCGCGTCACCGATCAGCCAGAGCACGGCCAGGATCTGCGCCGGGATCCAAACCGGCAGATGCGGGACTGACGTCAGACGCGAGACGCCCCGTTCCGTCAGCGTGATATAAGCGTTCACGCACCCCACGAAGAGCGCCGCCAGACCCGTCCATTGTGCCAGCGGATGCCCAGTTGCGAACCAAATTAGAACGGCGGCGATGTTGATGGGAAACAGAACGCCAATCACCCAGATCTGGACCCAACGCGGCAAAGTTCTGAAGGACGTATAGACGTCCATCGCGCGTGCTGCGAAACGATCATCCTCGATGGTCATCACGGCATCCTTTCCAGTTTCAAGGCACAATTGCGAAGCCTTCTGAAAAACGCCATCGGAATTGCAAGGTGACGTTTCGGCAGTTCAGGGTAGTCTGACGCAAGATCGGAACGGAGCCCCCATGAGCCATCACATCCGCCCCCTTGATCCGCTGGATCTGCAGCCTTTGACCACGCTTTGGCACGACGGCTGGCGGGAAGCCCATCTTGAGCACGTGCCAGAGGGGCTGATCCGACTTCGAACCCGGGACAGCTTCACACCGCGCCTTCTGGCGTTCGGCGACGGGCTGCGCGTGGCTGGTCCGGTTGGCGCGCCAGTTGGCATGTGCGCGACACGCGAGGACGAGCTGGATCAACTCTTCGTCGCGCCCGAAGCGCGCGGCACGGATCTGGCGCAGAGGCTCTTGGCAGATGGAGAGGCGCGTCTGGCCAAGGCGGGCATCCGGCGGGCCCACCTTCTGTGTGTGGTCGAGAACGCTCGCGCCGTCCGATTCTACACCCGCCAAGGGTGGGAGAGCGTGGGCGTCAGGTGTGAGCCTGTTCAGACCGCAGAGGGGCCGTTTTCCTTCGATGTCTTGCGCTTTGAGAAGGATCTGCCCACGGCACCTCCCCCAAAATAGCGAGGTCGGCAGCCGCCTGCGTTTAACGCCCTGTTAACCCCGTTGGCGGAAAACGAGGTTAAGCAAGCGGCGGAGACAGGATGGCCCTGGAAAGTTCCCCTTCCACCACCCCTCTCACCCCACCCCACCATGAGGAAGCGTGGCTCGACTGGCTCCGCCTCTTGCGATCCCGGCGCGTCGGCGCCTCGACCTTTTATCGACTGATGTCCGAATACGGCAGCGCCGCCAAAGCCCTTGGCGCCTTGCCGGACATCGCAGCCGAGGCAGGCGTCAAGGACTACGCGCCCGTGACACGGGATGCGGCCCTTCTGGAATGGCAAGCAGGCAAGCGGGCAGGCGCGACCCCTTTGGCCATGGGGTCGCGCGACTATCCTGCGGACCTTGCCGACGTCGATCTTCCCCCCCCCTTTCTCTGGGCCTTGGGCGACACCCGCCTACTTCACCGTCCAAAGATTGCGTTGATCGGCGCGCGCAACGCGTCTTCCCTCGGCGTGCGCATGGCGCGCAAGCTGGCACGGGATCTAGGCGAGGCCGGGTTTGTCATCGTCTCGGGCCTTGCGCGCGGTGTCGACACCGCCGCACACGAAGCCGCTCTTCGCACGGGCACCATCGCCGTCTTTGCGGGCGGCGTCGACGTCATCTACCCGTCAGAGAATACCGTTCTGGGGCAGGAGGTCGGTGAAACCGGCCTGATTGTCAGCGAACGCCCGATGCATCTGGCACCGCGTGCGCAGGACTTTCCCCGCCGCAACCGCATCATCTCGGGCCTGTCCAAGGCTGTCGTGGTGGTGGAAGCTGCCGCCAAGTCCGGAAGCCTGATCACCGCGCGCATGTCGCTGGATCAGGGCCGCGATGTGCTGGCGGTGCCCGGCCACCCGATCGACGCCCGCGCGGCCGGGTGCAATATGCTCCTGCGCGATGGCGCAACGCTGATCCGGTCTGCCGCCGATGTGGTTGAGGCCATCGGCCCGGCAAATGCGGAAGATACACCGACCGCGGTGGCGGCAGACCCGACAAAGGTCACTGCTGCCCCGCGCGACATCGCCGCACTTCATACCGTCATTTTGGAACGACTTGGCCCGTCCCCCCTGCCCGAAGATCAGTTGATCCGGGACCTTGGATATCCTGCTGGCATTGCCACACGAGAGATTGCATCGCTCGAACTTTCAGGGCAGGTGAGCCGCGATGCAGGTGGGCTGCTGTCGCGGACCGCGTGAAACCATTTCCGCGACACGCCGTTGACAACGCGGCCAGCCATCCCACATGTTGCGCCGCCAATACGACCTGTCCCAAGGGAAAGTCATTTCATGCCAGTCGTCGTCGTCGAATCCCCGGCAAAAGCCAAGACGATCAACAAATATCTAGGATCCGATTACACGGTTCTCGCCAGTTACGGCCACGTCCGCGACCTGCCCCCGAAGGACGGTTCCGTCGATCCCGACCAGAACTTCGAGATGAAGTGGGAGGTCGCGAGCACAAGCCAGAAACACGTCCGCGCCATTGCCGAAGCGCTGAAGGATGATCCGGCACTGATTCTGGCAACTGACCCCGACCGCGAGGGCGAGGCCATCAGCTGGCATCTGGAAGAAGCGCTGCGCAAACGGAAAGCTTTGAAGAAAGACACGCCCGTCAGCCGCGTCGTGTTCAACGCCATCACGAAGTCCGCCGTGACCGAAGCGATGCAGAACCCCCGGGAGGTCGATCAGGATCTGGTCGAAGCCTATCTGGCCCGTCGCGCGCTGGACTACCTCGTGGGCTTCAACTTGTCGCCGGTGCTTTGGCGCAAGCTGCCCGGCGCGAAATCCGCGGGCCGCGTGCAGTCCGTCTGTCTGCGTCTTGTCGTCGAACGCGAGATGGAGATCGAGGCCTTCCAAGCACGTGAATACTGGACGGTCAAAGCCCAACTGCAAACGCCGCGCGGGCAGGTTTTCGAGGCCCGCTTGACCACCCTCGGTGGCGACAAGCTGGACAAGTTCGACATCGCCAACGCCACCGATGCCGATCTGGCGGTGCAGGCGATCCGGTCGCGCGACCTGTCTGTCGCCCGTGTGGAAGCCAAGCCCGGCACGCGCAACCCCTCGGCTCCATTCATGACGTCCACCTTGCAGCAGGAAGCCAGCCGTAAATTCGGTTTCGGCGCGCGCCAGACGATGAGCGCGGCGCAAAGGCTCTATGAGGCAGGCTACATCACTTACATGCGGACCGACGGCATCGACATGGCACCCGAGGCCGTCCATGCGGCCCGCGATGCGATCAAGGATCGCTATGGCGCCGATTACCTGCCGGACAGCCCGCGCATGTACAAGAACAAGGCCAAGAATGCGCAGGAAGCGCACGAATGTATCCGACCGACGGATATGACGGCCGATGCGGATGCGCTGAACATCACGGATGATCAGCAGCGAAAGCTTTATGACCTGATCTGGAAGCGGACGCTGGCCAGCCAGATGGCCCCGGCCCGACTGGAACGCACGACAGTCGATATCGCCAGTGACGACGGTCAGGTCGTCTTGCGCGCCACCGGTCAGGTTTTCCTCTTTGATGGCTTCATCAAGGTCTATGAAGAGGGCCGCGATGATGACGTGGTCGATGATGACGACAAGCGTCTGCCGCAGATGACCGAAGGCGAACCCACGGCCAAATCGGACGTCACGCCCGAGCAGCATTTCACGCAGCCGCCGCCGCGCTATACCGAAGCAACACTGGTCAAGCGCATGGAAGAACTGGGCATCGGTCGTCCGTCGACCTACGCCTCGATCCTCGGCACGCTGGAAGAGCGTGGCTATGTCCACAAGGACAAGAACCGTCTGATCCCGGAAGACAAGGGCCGCTTGGTAATTGCCTTCCTGTTCAACTACTTCCGCAAATATGTGGGCTACGACTTCACGGCCCAGATGGAAGAGGAACTGGATGACATTACGGCCGGCGACCGCGACTGGCAGGATGTGCTGTCGCGCTTCTGGCGGGATTTCAAAGCCGCTATCGAAGAGACGAGCGAGCTGCGGATCACCGACGTTCTGGAGAAGATCAACGAGGTGTTGGAGCCTCACTTGTTCCCGACCACGGCCGAGGGCGGCGATCCACGGCTTTGTCCGAACTGCGGTCAGGGTCGCTTGTCCATGCGGACGGCGCGGTCCGGCGGCGCCTTCATCGGGTGCTCCAATTATCCTGAATGCCGCTACACCCGTGCCTTCGGGCCTCCGGGTGCCGAACCGGAAAGCTCCATCCCACCGGAGGGCAAAGAGCTTGGCGAAGATGCTGGCGACAAGATCTGGGTCCACAAGGGTCGCTTTGGGCCTTACGTCCAGCGGGGCGAGGTCTCAGACGACAAAAAGAAGCCGCCGCGCCAAAGCGTGCCGGACGGCTGGGATCCGGCCGAGGTGTCGCTTGAGCAGGCGCTAAAGCTTCTGGAGTTGCCGCGACGGGTCGGCGAACACCCGGCGGACGGTGTGCCGATCTGGGCCAATATCGGGCGCTACGGTCCCTACCTGAAATACGCTGAATCGACGTCTCACAAGGGCGGCATTAACGCGAACCTTGAATCGATCGAAGACGTCTGGGAAGTCGGCATGAACCGCGCCGTCCAGTTGATCGACGAAAAGGCCGCCAGCCGGGGACGCGGACGTGGGGCCAAGACGCTGAAAGAGCTTGGAGAGCATCCCGAAGCCGGTGGGCCCGTGTCGATCATGGACGGCAAATACGGGCCTTACGTGAAATGGGAAAAGATCAACGCCACCTTGCCCAAAGGCAGCGACCCCGATGCGCTGACCATGGCCGAAGCCGTGCAGTTGATTGACGAAAAGGCCGCCGCCAAAGGCAAGAAAAAGCCGGCGCGGAAGAAGAAGAAAGCAAGCTGACGCCTATGCGTCAGCCTTGATCGGCGGCTGCGGCGGCTTCGGCCACCCGCGCCGCCACTTGCTCGATCAGTTCGACAAACCTGTCCTGATCTTTCGGGCTGAGCGCCGAGAGCATTAAATCCATATTCCGCATATCCTGACGACGGATCGCGGCGCGCAGCTCCGCCCCCGCGCGCGTTAGTGATAGCCGCGCGGCCCGTGCATCGGTCGGATGCGGTCCGCGCTTGATCAGCCCCTTGTCGACCAATCTTCGAATAAGGCTGGAGGCTGTCGTGGGCCGCAGCCCCAGAACCTTCGCCAGATCGCTGGGACGCACCGCATCCTCGGTATCCAGAACGGCCAGCGCCCCGAACAAATGCGGGCTGTAGCTGACCTGACCCTCCGCGCTTGGGAAGGCGCGTTCATTGGCCAGAAAACTTTGCAGCAAGACACTGACAGCGTCGGCAAGGCGAAGGGTGTTGTCCATGGATCGACTTTTAACGCGATCGGACCTTGAACGGCCAGACATGCGCCCCATTTATACGAAACTCGCACTAAATACTACGAAACTCGTATAAAAGGATCTGACATGCTTCGAATTGCCCTCGCTCTTTCTGCCTTTGCGTTTCCGACCTTCGCAGAAACCGAAAGTACCGTGCCTGAGGCCGACACACCCCCGGCTTTGCGGGCGGACAAAGGTTATGTGATGAACGTGGAAACTGCGATCTTCGACGGCACCCCGGCCGAGGTTCGCGCCGCCCTGCAATCCGAAGACGGCTCTGTCCTGGCCTTTGTCGCGCCAACCGATGCCATTCCTGGCATTGCCGAGCTAACGCCCTTGGTCGACATGTTTCCAACCGAAGGTGCCGTACGCCGCGTGCGTCTGACCAATGACGAATATGTCGTCGAACGCGTCATCCGAAATGATGCCGAAGGATTCGAGTATCAGATCTGGAACTTCACCTCGTCCGAGGCACGCTTCATCGACCATATCCATGGCCGATTTGCCTATGAAGCCATCGACGGCGGGAAAACCGAGGTCACGTGGACCTACGCCATTGCCCCGCGCGTCTTCTTCGCCCGCCCCTTCATTCGGAGCTTCATCGAGAACGATTTCGAGCCCTTCATGGAATCCGGTCTGACTGGCGCGATGCAGTATTTCAACGCAAGAGCCAACTAGAGCCAGCCCAGTGATGCCGCGCTGCGGCGATTGACTCTCCCCTGCCCCCGCGTCACAAATCCGCTGACTTCGGCAGGGGAGCATTTCATGCAAAAAATCTACGCCAATGCGGCAGAGGCTCTGGACGGGCTTTTGCACGACGGCATGTTCATCGCTGCGGGTGGCTTTGGTCTCTGCGGTATCCCGGAACTCTTGCTGCAGGCCATCAAAGAGGCCGGCACCAAGGACCTGACATTTGCTTCGAACAACGCAGGCGTCGACGACTTCGGGATCGGCATCTTGCTGCAAACCCGCCAAGTCAAGAAAATGATCAGCTCGTACGTGGGTGAAAACGCCGAATTCATGCGTCAGTACCTCTCCGGGGAGCTGGAGCTTGAGTTCAACCCCCAAGGCACTCTGGCCGAACGGATGCGCGCCGGTGGCTGCGGCATACCCGGCTTCTACACGAAGACCGGTGTCGGAACCGTCATTGCCGACGGCAAGGAACACAAGGATTTCGACGGCGAAACCTACATCATGGAACGCGGCATCTTTGCCGATCTGTCCATCGTGAAGGCGTGGAAAGCGGATGAGACAGGCAATCTCGTCTTCCGCAAGACCGCCCGCAACTTCAACCCGCCAGCGGCCATGTGCGGCAAGACATGCGTTGTCGAAGTGGAAGAGATCGTGCCCACCGGAAGCCTCGACCCCGATCACATTCATTTGCCCGGCATCTACGTACATCGCATCATTCAGGGCGAGCACGAGAAACGGATCGAACAGCGCACGACGCGCACGCGGGAGGACGCTTGATGCCTTGGGATCGCAACCAGATGGCCGCACGCGCGGCGGAAGAACTTGAAGACGGCATGTATGTGAACCTTGGCATCGGGATCCCGACGCTGGTGGCGAACTACGTTGGCGACAAGGACATCACGCTACAGTCTGAAAACGGAATGCTGGGCATGGGCCCCTTCCC
>CAZMKY010000134.1:0-2976 GCA_964566835.1 uncultured Rhodobacterales bacterium | reverse complement strand
CTAGGATTCCTCGAGGAACTCGGCGATCCCTATGCCGGCAATATCTTTGATCCCCGCAACCGAAAAAGCCTCGATTGGGGTGTCTACGGACTGCCAGAGACCTTTGTCATTGATGGAAAAGGCGAGGTTGTCTTGAGGTTTGCCGGTCCGATCACTGAACAAATTCTTGAAAACAGAATTCGTCCAGCGATCGCGGACGCGTCACGCGCCCAGTAGCCAGACCAACAATAGTAAGACAAGCGCCCCGGTTTCCATTGGAGGAAAACGCGTTGGCAGATGACGCGTAATTGCACGCACCCGTGAACTCGCCTGGTCGTAACTCATAACACTAGCCCCACTTACTCATACGCGTTTTATGTGGCCCGACGGGTCGTCAAACGCAAAGAAACAGTGATTTTCGGGTCCGAATGTGGGGATCTTCCAGAACAATTCGTCGGGAAATTTTGGGACTGTTTCGACTTTTCGAGGCAAAGAGGTGCCCTGACCGAAGCCAGAGCACCTAGTCAGAACGGTTTGGGTAGATGCGCTTGCGCGCAAGGGATGGGAACCTCAACCGCTCAGATTTTGGCATCCGTTTCAGGCGCGTTACATCGCGGTTTCCTGTCCGACACCAAGCGGTGTTCCCCGGGGAAACAGGAAACAACCCTAGCGTGTCTAGGCTTAAAGATGACGCCCCGCTATAAACTGTGACATAGTTTGCAAAGAATTTTCCGGACCTTAGCGCCCGCCGGCGACATCCAGAATAGATCCGGTGGCGTAGGATGAAGCGTCGTCACAAAGCCAGAAAATCGCCTCAGCCACTTCTGCTGCCGTCCCCGCGCGTGCCATCGGAACATTTCGTCCCAAGCGGGCCGCGCGGTCGGGTTGGCCGCCACTGGCATGAATATCCGTCTCGATCAGGCCGGGTCGGACGCCGTTGACGCGAATGTTCTGTGGCGCCAGTTCTTTCGACAGGCCAATCGTCAACGTGTCGATGGCACCCTTGGACGCGGCATAGTCGACGTATTCATTGGGCGACCCCAGTCTAGCTGCGGCCGAAGACACGAAAACGATGGAAGACGTTGCCTTGCCCTCGCGCGGCAAGACCCGCGCAGCTTCGCGCGCAAAGAGCATTGCACCAAGAACGTTGGTGTCCAGAATGGTCTTGATGCGATCCACCGGCATCTCAGCCAAAGGCTGCGAGGGCCCTACAATCCCCGCGTTGACCACAACGGCGTCGAGGTGGCCGAGGGTCGTCTTTGCTTCGGCAAAGACACGGACGACGTCGGCCTCGGTGGTCGTGTCGCCTTGCAGCGCCACGGCCGTGGAACCGGACGCTTCGACTTCGGCGGCCGTTGCCTTTGCAGCCTCGGCATCCGAGCGGTAGGTGAACGCGACGTTCCAGCCGGCGCGCGCAGCACGAAGAGCAGTTGCGCGGCCGATGCCGCGGGATCCGCCACTGATCAGAATTGAGCGTGTCATACGCCATTTATCCAAAAGCCGGCCGGAAAGATAAAGGCCCCGCCCGTTTCCGGGCGAGGCCTCTTCATTCGACGTCTTGGCTGCCTGATCAGGCGGCTCCGGCGAGGTCCCGCAGAACGTAGTGCAGGACGCCACCGTGTTCGATGTATTCCTTCTCGATTGCCGTATCGATACGGCACTTGAGTTGGATCTCCTTGGTGGAGCCATCTGCATAGGTGATCGAGCAAGGCACGTTCGAAAGCGGCTTCAGGTCGCCTTCGAGGCCCGTGATCGACACTTTCTCATTGCCGGTCAGGCCCAACGTTTTGCGCGTGTCGCCGCTCGTGAATTCGAACGGAATGACGCCCATGCCAACAAGGTTGGAGCGGTGGATACGCTCAAAGCTCTCGGCGATTACGGCCTTCACACCCAGAAGGGCCGTGCCCTTGGCAGCCCAGTCCCGCGAAGAACCGGCGCCATACTGTTCACCGCCAAAGATGACCAGTGGGGTTCCGTTTTCCTTGTGTGCCATTGCCGCATCGAAGATCGACATCTGTTCGCCATTCGGGCCGACAGTGTAGCCGCCCTCAACGCCATCCAGCATTTCGTTCTTGATGCGGATGTTGGCGAACGTGCCGCGCATCATGACCTCGTGGTTGCCGCGACGCGAACCATAGGAGTTGAACTCGCGCGGTGCGACTTGACGATCCGTCAGATACTGGCCGGCCGGGGTCGATTGCTTGAACGAACCGGCGGGGCTGATGTGGTCGGTTGTGACCATGTCACCCAAGAGCGCCAGAATGCTTGCACCCTCGACGTTGGAAATCACGCCCGGCTCTTTGCCCATGCCTTCGAAGTAAGGTGGGTTCTGGACATAGGTCGAGGTCGACGGCCAGTCGTAGGTCAGGCTGTCGGTCGTTTGAACCTCTTGCCACTTTTCGTCGCCCTTGAAGACGTCGGCGTATTTCGACTGGAACGCTTCACGCGTCACGGTGGCTTCAACCAATTCGGCGATCTCGGCCTGGCTTGGCCAGATGTCTTTCAGGAAGACATCGTTACCGTCCTTGTCCTGGCCCAGCGGTTCGGACGTCAGGTCGATGTCCATCGTGCCAGCCAAGGCGTAGGCCACCACCAGCGGCGGCGATGCCAGATAGTTGGCGCGGACGTCCGGGCTGATGCGGCCTTCGAAGTTACGGTTGCCGGACAGAACACTGGTCGCGACCAGATCACCTTCGGCGATCGCTTCGGACAGTTCCGTCTGAATCGGGCCGGAGTTGCCGATGCAGGTCGTGCAGCCGTAGCCAACAAGGTTGAAGCCGATCTTGTCCAGATCGTCCTGCAATCCAGCGGCTTCGAGGTAGGCCGAAACAACCTGAGAACCGGGCGCAAGCGAGGTTTTGACCCATGGCTTCCGGTCAAGGCCAAGGGCGGCGGCTTTGCGTGCGACGAGACCTGCGCCGATCATGACGTAGGGGTTCGACGTGTTGGTGCAGGAGGTGATCGACGCGATCACGACCTTGCCCGATTCCATCGTGT
>CAZMKY010000133.1:0-1944 GCA_964566835.1 uncultured Rhodobacterales bacterium | reverse complement strand
TCCTGTCCTCAGGGGGTCGGACAAGGTCAGTGACCAGAAACTTGGCGACAAGCTTGCCGTTTTGCCGATGCCATTGGGGCTTGGCGCATTGCCGCTTCTGGAAAGCGCGATGCTGTTTGGTGAAAAGACCAAGGACCCGTTTGGTCCGAAGATTGGCAGTCAGCCAACCAAAGGGCTGCGGGCAGGTGCGTTTCAACCCTTTGAGGCGGACTTCAATGACCTGATGCAGCGCATTGCCGATGCGCGGCCCAAGCGCTTGGGGCTTGCCGCGTCTCGTGCGACCGAAGCACTGCACAAGTTCGCGCGCGGTTTTCTGGATGACTATGCCAAGCGGAAAGAAGCCGTTGGCGTACTGGATTTTGACGATCTGATCCTGAAAACACGCGCACTGCTGACAGATCCGGCTGTCGCGGCTTGGGTTCTCTATCGTCTGGATGG
Source organism: uncultured Rhodobacterales bacterium (assembly GCA_964566835.1). Lineage (GTDB taxonomy): Bacteria > Pseudomonadota > Alphaproteobacteria > Rhodobacterales > Rhodobacteraceae > CAZMKY01. The sequence goes on along the minus strand of CAZMKY010000133.1, from coordinate 1,506 downwards.
TGGCATCGACCATATCCTTGTGGACGAAGCGCAAGATACCAGTCCGTCGCAGTGGTCTGTCATACGGGCCTTGGCAGATGAGATGTCGTCGGGTGAAGGGGCAGGGGGCGACACCCCCCGGACTTTGTTTGTCGTCGGTGACAAGAAACAGTCGATCTACAGTTTTCAGGGTGCAGATCCGACGTCTTTCGACACCGTTGCGGACGACGTCGAAGCGCGTTTGCAATCCGGCGATGGCCTGAAACGCCGGACGTTGGATTTCTCGTTCCGATCAGCGCCATCCATTCTGCGTGCCGTCGACAGTGTCTTTCAGGGACCCATGCAAGACGGTCTTGGCAAAGACGTGATTCACCGCGCATTTCATACCGACAAGCCCGGGCGCGTCGATCTTTGGCCGCTGACCGAGACGGACGAAGAAGGGGACACGCCCGCTTGGTACGACCCGGTTGATACACCCTCGATCACAGATCCAAACGTACGTCTTGCAGACCAGATCGCGGACGAGATCTCGCGCATGGTACGGGATGAGACCTTGCCCGACGAAAACGGCGGCCGGCGTGCCGTGCGGCCGGGCGATGTCCTGATCCTGGTTCAGGGACGAAACGTCCTGTTTCATCAGATCATCCGAGCCTTGAAAGACGCTGATCTTCCCGTCGCTGGCGCAGACAGATTGAAGATTGCCAGCAGTCTTGCGGTGCGGGACATCCTTGCCCTGCTGGCGTTCTTGGCATTGCCCGAGGACGATCTGTCTCTCGCCGCCGCGCTCAGATCGCCCTTGTTTGGCTGGTCGGAAGACGATCTCTATCGGCTTGCCAAAGGGCGATCTGGCTATCTTTGGCAGGATCTTCGGACATCTGAGGCACATCCCGAGACCCGCGACACACTGAGAGAGCTACGCCGAAAGGCCGACTTCACACGCCCGTTCGAGCTGATCTCCGAAATTCTCACTCGCTGGGAAGGTCGGAAGAATATTTTGGCGCGACTCGGCGGCGAAGCCGAGGACGGCTTGAACGAGCTTTTGAACCAAGCGCTTGTGTACGAAACGCAGAATGTCCCGACGTTGGCAGGTTTCGTGGCTTGGATGCAGGCAGGCGATGTTGATGTGAAGCGGCAGTCCGACGCCACCGGCACCTTGATCCGCGTCATGACTGTGCACGGAGCAAAGGGTCTTGAAGCACCGATCGTGTTTCTGCCGGACACAATGCGGGCGGAGACCAGCCGCGGTGCGCCAAGCGTGCGAATTTCTGAAGACGGCGTTCCGATCTGGGCGACGCCGGCCGAGGAAAGGGATCATCTGGCGGGCGCCGCGCACGGAATTGCCAAAGAGAAGGATGCAGAAGAACGCCGACGGCTTCTCTACGTGGCCATGACGCGCGCCGAGAATTGGCTTGTCGTTTGCGGCGCTGCGAAGAAGAACGAGATCAAAGGATCCTGGTATGAAAGCGTCGAAGCAGGCTTGAAGACAGCCGGCGCAAAGGATCAACCGTTCGCAGACGGGCAGGGGCT
>CAZMKY010000132.1:0-5901 GCA_964566835.1 uncultured Rhodobacterales bacterium | reverse complement strand
GGTGGACCGCGTTGGAATGCCCGTGGACCCCGGCAATCTGTTGGTCATGGGAAAGCTTAAGGAAATGCCTGTGCTTGGCTTACCCGGATGCGCCAGGTCTCCGGCCCTGAATGGTGCGGACTGGGTGCTGGAAAGACTGGCCGCTGGTTTGTCCATCAGCGGCGCGGATATCGCCCGAATGGGGGTTGGTGGCCTTTTGAAAGAGATGCCAGAGCGCCCACATTCACGGCTCATTGGACGCGCCGACGATCAATAGTCGCCGTGCACCGCAAACGTGTCGAGTGAAGCGCCCTTGGGCGGGATCAATCGAAATTTCTCGCGCACACCCATGTCGTCCAGGGTCCGTTCGACAACGATCAAAGTGTTGTCTGGATGCGCTTCGCAAAGCGCAATCATGTGATCGATTTCCTCTGTCGCAACCGGCATCGCCGCTTCAACTGAAGGCGCGCCCCAAGCCTCGCAGAAATGAAACGCCAGCTTGTCGATCAATGCGGATCGCTCGGCCTCGGTGATCGAGGTGACGGCGACAACGGTCGCCCGTCCGAAGCTGTCGAGGCCAAGCCATCCATGCTGGAACGCTTGTTTGGCTTTGCCTTCAAGTTCCGCTTCGGTCCAGTTTGAAAAGGCAAACGCGCCCGGGATCGCCCACTCACCCGAGGCCGCGGTGTCCTCGAAGACGTGGTAGTCGCTGTCGTCGAGCTGCAGAACCTGTGCCAGTTTCATGGTGTCTCTACCGTTTTCCAAAGGGGCAGGCCCTTGGTGCCCGCGTCTGTCTTCAGGATCATACCGCCCAAGTCATCAAGTCCAAGGAATGTGCCCGTTTCAGGCGCTTCCACGGCGTCTTCACGCTGCCAAGCCAACGACCACCATGCGCGCGCGACCGGAGCAAACCCGTCGCTCATGTAAGTGTGCAGCCAGTTCATCATGTGCCGCGCCCATGCTTCGATCAGATCGACAACCAGAAGCTCGCCACAGCCTTCGTCTGCCAATGTCGTCTGATCCGGCGTCTCACCCGGAGCAGTTGTCGCGGGATCCCGAAGGGACAAGGTCAACCCGATGATGAGCCAATCCGGTTCGGTCGTGGGAACATAGGTGTCGGCAAGCATGCGAAACGCGCCCGCCTTCGCACCGTTGATCCGCACAGTGCCCGGCCATTCAATATGCAATCCAACCTCAGGCGGGGCCAGCGCGCCCAAGGCATCGTTCAGGCCCAGCATGGGGACAAAGCCTACACCGGCGGCCTGTTCCAATGGTCTGTCGGGCGCAAGGATAAGAGCCAGCCGCAAAGCGTCATCGTCTTTGGCATACACAACCGTGCCGGGTTCGGCATCGTCAGCCATGCCAAGAGCGGCTGCAACAGGATCGGCATCCGCCGTAACAGCAATCCCGGTCAGCAAGGGAGGGAACAGAGGACGCTCGGTGCTCACCCGGCGACCCCCTGTTCGATAAGCGCATCCGCGATTGCCCAGAACGGTGCGGCCTCGTCGCTTTCGGGTTTGAGCGACACGATGGGTGCACCACCATCGCCGGCTTCCCTGATGCCAAGTGTCAGGGGAACTTCACCCAGGAATGGCACGCCGATTTTTTCCGCCTCTGCACGCGCCCCTCCATGTCCGAAGGGGTGGTGGACGGTTTGGCAGGTGCTGCAAACAAAGGACGCCATGTTCTCAACCAAACCGAGGATCGGCGTCTGCATCCGCTGGAACATGTCGATGCCTTTTCGGGCGTCGATCAAGGCAATGTCCTGCGGCGTTGAGACGACGACGGCGCCCGCGACTTCGGTCTTTTGACAAAGTGTCATCTGCACGTCGCCGGTGCCCGGCGGCAAGTCGACCAGCAAGACGTCAAGCGCGCCCCAATGCACTTGGCCAAGCATCTGTTGCAATGCCCCCATCAACATTGGTCCACGCCAGACAATGGCCTCTTCTTCTTCGACCATCAGACCAAGCGACATAACCGTGACGCCATGATTGCGAAGTGGCAGGATCTTGTTTCCATCCGGCGATGACGGGCGGCCTGACACGCCAAGCATCCGCGGCTGAGACGGGCCATAGACGTCGGCATCCAGAAGGCCGACACGTTTGCCGCGGGCGGCCAATGCAACTGCCAAATTGGCAGATACGGTCGATTTGCCGACGCCACCTTTGCCCGAAGCGATGGCCACAACGTTCTTGACGCCCGCCGGCTTTACGGCGGGTTCGGGCGCGGCAGGCTTTGGTGCGAAGTCCTTCAGGCCCAAGTCTGGAACGGCAGGCTTGGTCTGATGCTGGGGCGCTTGTCCCGTGGCCGAATGCGCCGTCAGAACAGCACGGACCGTCTCGACGCCAAGCGCCTTCACCGCGTTCTCGGCGGCGGCCCGCAAAGGCTCCATCGCGCTGCCCTTTGCAGGATCAACCTGCAAGACGAAGCTGACGCCAGTCTCACCAACGGCCAGCGATTGCACCAGACCGGACGACAGAATGTCTTGTCCGCTGGACGGGTCTACAATGCGCGACAGCGCTGCCCGAACGTCCGCCTCTGAAGCCAATTCAATCCCCCTCCGGCATCTCGATCTGACCTTTGACTTCGTGCTCCAGGCCAAGTGCTTCGACTTTCAGCACGACCGTCGCGGTCACCGCTTCCCCCGGCAATCGACCGTTGGAACGTGCGTCCCGCACGGCCTCTTCGATCTCTCGCTGAGACGTGACGCCCACCGTTTTTAAGAACTTTCTCAATGACATATTGAAGCTGTCGTCTGACATTCGTGCTCTCCTCCATCCCTGCGCTTGCGTTTGAGCGCACCGGGGATAGTCTGTTAGCAAGCCCGGAGGTGCAAGCCGACTTTGCGTATCCTTCTTGTCATAGCCCTTTTGATCTGGCCTGCCAGTGTTCTGGCCGAGGATCGAAGCTTCCGCCTTGGCATTCCGGAAGATCTGATCGCGTCGGGTTTCGACAAGCACGTTTTCACGCGCTTCAAGTTCAAGCATCGGATCACCGTCGTTCCCGTATCACCGGCGGACGATGCGGATGCGCGCCTGTTGCCCGGCGAAGAAGGCGCGCGGATGTTTCAAAGCTTGGATGGGCAGACGTGGCGGCTCGCGCGCGGCGATGACCCGGACGGATATGTCAGGACGTTCTCCGATTGGTTGAAATCGGGCCCGGGGAAGTCCGCGATTGAGAGTTTCGCACCGGAGGGTACGCAGCTTTTCACGACTGAGGCGACGGTCGTCGTTGCAAAAGCAGAAGAAGTGTTTGAAGGGGACGCCTTGGATGGCGGGCGTCTTGCCCTTGTCCATTGCGGGCGTTGCCATGTCGTCGACAAACGCAACCGGATGGGTGGCATCGGCTCAACCCCATCATTTGCGGCGCTGCGCGGGCGGTCCAACTGGTCGGACCTCTTCCGTGCATTCTGGACACACAATCCGCACCCAAGCTTCACGCAAGTCGAAGGCCTGACAGAGCCGTTCACTGAAGACAGGGTCAGCCATATCACGCCGATCGAGATGACACCGGAAGAGCTTGAGGCCATCACGGCCTTTGTCGCAACGATCACGCCCAAGGATCTTGGTCGCCCGGTTCAGTCGAACTAGGCCGTCGCCTTTGCGATCTGTGCGTAAAGATCCATCAGATCCCCGAAATACCCACCGGAGCGAGCAGGCCGTGTCGGATCGGACGTGATGACCACGGTCAGGTTCAGATCAGGCGCGACCGCAATAATCTGGCCGCCATAGCCGCGGGCGAGAGCAAATGCGGACCCCTCAACGCGCCCCAGAAACCAACCGTAGCCGTAGCCCAAGCCTGAGAAAATCGAACGCGTGCGCGGCTCAAACGTGGCGTCTATCCAGTCCGAACTCAGGACGCGCCGCCCATCTTCCGTCTCGCCCCGTCTTCGGATCATTTCGCCGAACGCCGCCATGGCGCGCGGTGTCAAAGCCATTTCATTGCCGCCAAGGTAGTACCCTTGCGGGTCGCGGGTCCAAGCCGGGATGTCGATCCCAAGGGGATCGCCCAACCAGTCACGGGTGAGCGCCAGAAGCGATCGTCCGGCCGCTTCGCTCAAGGCGGCACCAAGCACGTGGGTCGAGCCGGTAGAATACAGCATGCGCCCACCGGGGCTGGCGACGAAGGGGCGGGACAACGCGTTCCCCACCCAATTGCCGCTTGCAATCCATCCGCCATAGTTTGCACCCGACGTGCGCTCCAACCCGGCACGTAGTGTAAGCAGGTCGCCAATGGTGATGTCGGCGACACGCGCGTCTGCGTTTGACGGGATCAGCGCGGGCGCGACGTCGCCCAACCGGGCGGAAACGCCATCGATGATGCCACGATCAATCGCCGCCCCCGCAACGGCTGCGACAACGCTCTTCGACACCGATTTGATGTTCACGGCCCTGTCGATCGCCGGTCCGCGGTAGCGCCGCGCGGCAAGCTCTTGCCCGTCTTTCAGAACAAGAACGGCGTGCAGTTGATCCAGCCCAGAGGCGGCGTCCAACACCGCATCCAGCGGTCCATCGGCCCGCGCAGTGCGAGGGAAAAGAAGCGCGGCACCTCCGGCCGCAATCATTTTGCGTCGTGTCAACATGGACGACAGATAGTCGGCCAAGAGCCCCCTTGCGAGGCCGCGCGACAATGCGCGCGGAAAATCGCTAGTTGGGCTTCTTGTCCTTCAGATAGTCATCCGTCGTACGCACCCGCGGCCGTTCGCCCATTTTGAAGGGCGAGGCGTCCTGATGGTACTGCGCCTGCACCCGACAATCATCGCACATCTGGATCAGCTTGGTGTTGTCAGACCCTTGATACATCCAATGGGTGCCTTCCAGTTTCGCCACGATCCGCTCGATCGTGGATTTCACGCCGAAAGGTGTTCCGCAGGAGATGCACTCAAAGGGCTCTTCTTCGTTCAGGACACGGTGGCTCAGCGCTTCTTTTGCCAGATCAAGTTGCGGGACCAGGGAGATTGCGTTCTCCGGGCAGGTATTGGCACAGATGCCGCATTGCAGACAGGCGGTTTCCTGAAAGCGGACCTGTGGCTTGTCGGGGCTGTCGCCCAAGGCGCCGACTGGGCACAGCGAGACACACGCCAGACACAATGTGCACGCGTCGGAATCGATCACGACGGCGCCGTAGGGCGCGCCGTCTGGCAGCGGCAAAGGGGCGTCCGCTTGGGTCAAAGCTGTTGCCGCAACGCGTGTGACTTCGCGTCGACCGCCCATCGGCAAAATCGGATCCGCCACCGGCGCGCGGGTTGCGACGGCGTCATAGAGCGCGGCCTCCAAAGCGTCGGGATCAGCCACGTCCAAAAGCCGCCCCCCGTCCGGCGCGATTGCATTCGTCATGGCCAGTTCGCGTTCCGGCACTGCCCTGTCGGTGCGCGGGCCCGGCAACAGGATCGCTTCGACAAACCCAACGCCAAGGGCGGCCAGCATCTCGGCGTGACCAACCCCTTCCACGGACGACACGGCCACAGGGATGACATCCGAAGGCAACCCCCGACCGAAGCGCGCGGAAAGCGCGATCATCTCTGACCCGGTCGCTTCGTGGAAAAGGACTCGCGGCGGCTTGGCGCCGCCTGACTTGCGATACGTGGAGGCAAGCGTCCGCAAGCGTGTGAAAAGGACGTCGACGCCGGGATCGTCAAAGCTTGCGGCCCCAGAAGGGCAGACCACAGCACACGCGCCGCAGCCGGCACAGATGTCGGGGTCGATCGAGACCGTATCGCCCGCAGGTGTAATGGCGCCTGTTGGGCAAACCGAAAGGCAGCGGTCGCACCCGGATTGGTTGGCGCGAGAATGCGCGCAAACGGTCGCGTCGAAACGGATATAGAGGGGTTTCTCAAATACTCCCTGCAGATCCCGCGCTTCGGCGATTGCGCGTTCCACGTCCGCCGGGCGGCCGGGATCAGCACGAACATAGCCTTCCCGT
>CAZMKY010000131.1:0-2934 GCA_964566835.1 uncultured Rhodobacterales bacterium | reverse complement strand
CACAAACAGCTTGAAGTGAATCCCGGATCAGCGACAATCGCGGGTCTCTTCGTGTTTTCAGAATGGGTGCGAAACGTTGGGAAAGCTCTTCCTCCACCGACTGACATGACAAGTGTCCATACGTCCTGCTGACGGTATCGGTTGTCGTATGCCCGAGTTGCTTCGCTACGATGGCCAGAGGCGTTCCGGCTTGGACTAGCTGGCTAGCATAGGTATGCCGCAGACCATGAAAAACAAAACCATCGGGTAATCCGGCTTCCCTGACTGCCGCTTTGAAGAGGTGCTTATGACCACCTGCCCAAGGTCTCTTGTTTTCCCTTTCGAAGACCAAGTCTTCTTCGCCCTTGCCGTCGCAAAGGTCTAGGAAAAAGCTCATACCTTCTTCCGGTAGGTGCACATAGCGCCCTCGATAGCTCTTTAAGGGGCGAACATAGACGCCAAAAAAATGCCCTCCAACGTCGCGCACTTTCATTTGCGCAAGTTCGGAAACACGACAACCTGTGTAGAGAGCGCCTAGCACAAGTTGCCGTAGTTCAGGACCGCAAGCCTTGAGCAGAGCTTGACACTGCGGCCTCGTGAGGAACTCGTTTCTCGGTGTGTCTGCGTGAGGCAATCGCTTCAGGCATCTCCATGCCCGGTCCGATTCGATCTCGCCATTCTCCCAAGCCATTCGGAAACATGCGCGCAGTATCCCGATCAACGTGTTAAGCGTCTTCTTGCGTTTCCGTAATGACTCTCGGTCCAGTTTTTCCAGTCTTGTTCTGGGGCCTGCCTTTTGATTTCCCCTCTTGGGCGGCGTCTCAAGCACGTCACGACAGAATTCGGTGAACTGTCGCGCGGTAAACCCCTCCAACGGCTGGTCGCCGAGGCGAGGGATCAGGTGATGATTGATTAGAGACAGATTTGTCTGGAAATGCGTCTTTGCGGCCGAAACGCGCTTCCACTCGACATAGTCCCACAACGCATCTCCGACGGTGAAAGCGGCTACCTGCTTCTCATATCGGAGCTTCTGATTAATTCCGACCGGATAAGGCGTAGATGCGACGTCAGCGACTTCGGGGTCCTTGAACCACTCTCTCGCTAAAGCCAACGCGGCATCATAGCCAACCCCTTCATTGCCGTCGAAGCAAACCGGGGACAATCGCTTTTGCAGATATAGCCCCCCCGTTCTTGTGCGAACTCGAGCGACCCAAAAGTTGCCGTTTTGCGGATGCCTTTGCACTCCCAGATGACGGCAAAACTCGAGAGTGTTCCAGTACGGCGAAATACGAGGTGTAAGGCTTTCGATCACCATAGCAGAAGTCAAGGGAGGGGTTTTCGAAACCGTCATCTGATTTCCTTTCTGTAGAGGCTCATCCGCCCTCCGCGGTGCATAGCTGGCGACCTGTAAGCTGGTCGAACCAGGACAGAGGAGTCGATCATGAATCAAATGTTCCATCGCGAGGCCGAAAGACAGGAAACTCTTATTAAGCTAGCGGCAGCTCCGGCAGAACTCAGACGGAAGCTCATTGAAGAATACAAGAGGCGGTCCGAGAAGGCTTTTGCGCCCGAGACGCTGCGCAATTACAGGCAGATCAATCGGGGTTTCGACGAGTGGTGTGCGGAGCGCGGACACAGCTCCATCCCGCCTGTATCGCCTTCGGTCGTTGCCGAGTATGTGGACTGGCTGGGCGGTAAGATCAGGCACACCACAATTCAGACCCGACTGTGGGCCATAGGGGAAAGACACCGATCTCACTTCCAAGTATCGCCCTGCAGACATCGTTTGGTGGAGCTCGCGCTGCGAAGCGTCAAACGAAAGTACGGCACTGCGACCAGACAGGCTGCGCCCTTAGGAAAGGCCGATGTACTGGAAGTTATTGGAGGTCTGGGCGAAAGCAGACTGGACCTCCGAGATGCAGCGCTCCTTTGGATCGCTACAGACAGCTGGTGTCGGGCCTCGGAAATCGTTGCCTTTCAAGTCCGAGACTTGTGTCGCCAGGACGACGGATCGAGCCTCTTGTTCATCAGTAGGTCCAAAACAGATCAGTATGGCCAAGGAGCATATGCATTCCTGTCTGAGCGAGGAACGGCAGCCGTTTTGAAATGGATTGAAACAGCTGAGCTGAAGTGCAACGACCCGATCATCACGAAGTCCCAAAGATGCGCGCGCATACAATCGCTGAACCCGGCAACCCTATCTCGTGTCTTCAAAAAGAGATTCAGGAGAAATGACGTGTCGGCGCATAGCACTCGGGTCGGTGGAGTTCAGGACGCCTTCAGGATTGGGTGTGATGTGGCGTCGATAATGGTCGCCGGTCGCTGGACTTCTCCTGAAATGCCCGCGCAATACGGTCGGAAGATTCTTGCATCGCAATCTGCCGCGGCGCGGGTGTCGAAGGCCTTTGCGTTAGAACTGGAGATTGACAGGGCTGAAGTGATTGATCCGCAGAGTCTACCGAGGTTGCGATAGTTTATGGAATTTGCAGCGAACGGCCGGCTTGGTCGTTTGCGACCGCAGCACCGCTGGGAAGCTCAAGGTCAGTGTTGGGCCGGTTGCACCATTTCGAGCCGTGCGGATCGGGGCTTGGATTTTCTGCGACTTGGTAATTCGATAGGCGACCAACTCATGCATCGTATTGCACAGTACATAAGTCGAAAGTGGAGGCTCCGCCCGCGTTTCTTAGTAGGGATTCGAAACCAACATGCGGTGTACAGAGAACGCGAGGTTGATGCTTACCTTGCGCTTACCCCGCCATCTTCGAAGTCGCGGATTTTTTCAATAAGCTATTGAAAGAAATGGCTCCGGCGGTAGGGATCGAACCTACGACCAATTGTTTAACAGCCTGAATTGTCGAATGTCATTATGTGTCATGATGCGCAAGAAATCGTTTAAGTAGTTAATTTATTTCACAATTTTCAGGATTTGCGATCATGATTATTCTCGTTGCATCT
>CAZMKY010000130.1:0-6459 GCA_964566835.1 uncultured Rhodobacterales bacterium | reverse complement strand
GGTGATTTCGTTCGGAGGGGAACACTATATCCAGCTGTTCCTCAGAAGCTTCGAGAGCGAGTTGCAGGTCTTCCTGATCGTTATGCTCGTCTTGTTCCTTCTGGGCTTCGTGCTCGACTTCCTTGAGATCATCTACATCGTGATCCCGATTGTCGGACCGGTCATCTACGGCGGAACGTTCGATCCAAAATGGGTCACGATCATGATTGCGGTGAACCTGCAGACCTCGTTCCTGACGCCGCCCTTTGGCTTTGCGTTGTTCTATCTGCGAGGCGTCGCGCCGCCGCAGGTCACAACGGGCCACATCTACCGCGGCGTCATCCCGTTCGTGCTGATCCAGGTTGTGGGGCTTGTGCTGCTCTATTTCTTCCCAAGCGTCGTGACCATTCTGCCAGATCTTCTGGCAGGCTGATCAGGCGGTTCACAGAGCCGGATGAAAACAAACACGGCGGGTCCAAGCGGCCTGCCGTTTTTCCATCGGGGTAAGTGCAAAAGTCAGGCTGATGTCACCCGCGCGTTGGGCGCGTATCGGGTAGGTTGATGCGGGCTACCTGTTCCGCGATCGGATCGGTGGAGAGGGGGTGCGTTTCGGAGGAATAGTCCTTCGGGTCCCCTATATCGCGCCACTCACCGCCCACATAGATTTCCAGCGCGGAAAACTTGGCCTTGTAAGCCATCTTTGAGGATCCGGGCACCCAATACCCGAGGTAGACGTAGGGCAGGCCGGCTGCGCGCGCAATCTCGACGTGGTCAAGGATCACGTAGGTGCCAAGGCTGTTTGTGGCCAGGGCAGGGTCATAGAAGCTGTAGACCATCGACAGACCATCATCGAGGACGTCCGTCAAACACACGGCCGCCAGATCGCGTTGTCCATCTTCTTCAACCTTGGTGTATTCGATCACCCGACTGCGGATCGGGGTTTCCTCGATCATGGCCGCAAATTCGAAGATATCCATGTCTGCCATTCCACCATCGGCATGCCGGCTGTCGAGGTATTGGCGGAAAAGTGCGTACTGATCTTCGGTTGCCCAAGGCGACGTCGCCTCGCGCGTCATGTTCGCATTGCGCTTCAGCGTTCGCTTTTGCGACCGGGACGGTTCGAAATCGGCGACGCGAATTCGTGCGGAAAGGCAGGCAGAACATTCCGAGCAAGATGGACGATAGAGCACGTTCTGCGAACGCCTAAAGCCCTGTTTCGAAAGCGTATCGTTCAGCTTTTCGGCGTACTCACCCTGCAAGGCAGTGAACAATTTCCGCTCCATCCTGCCCTTGAGATAAGGACAAGGCTGTGGGGCCGTCACATAGAACTGCGGCGCGATAGGGAGCGTGTGGCGCATGGATTGGCCTAAACCGTTACGGGGCGAGGTTAACAACCCCGCCCCGTTCAGCCAATCCCCCAATTTCGGGGCGGTATGTGTGCTTTAGGCTGCGCGCTTGTTCAGGGCGGCCGATCCCAGAACGTGGTCGGTCAGGCTTTGCTTGCGATCCGTCATAAGCATCAATGCGATCGAGATCAGTTGAAGCGGGAAGACCGCCACGGAAACGAAGTAGCCGGCGGTGTGCAGGAAGGCAGAGCCCATATCCATCGGCTGACCGTCCGCCTGACGCAACTCCACGGCCGCAACACGCATACCAAGGGTCGCGGAGCCCCGGGTGATCGTGACCCAGCGATAGAGAAAGCTGATCACGGCATAGAAGGCCGGCAGAATGAAGATCGCGAGGAATGCCGTGAAGGGCAAAAGCACAAGTGTCATAACCGAGATCAGAATAACGTCGATCACCCAGGCGATCAGACGCTTGGACGGCACATCAGCATAGAGCTCTTCGCGCAGATCCGGGTCGGGCAGCATGGTGTCAGTCATATAGGTCATCGTAGTTTGGTCTGTCCCTGTTGGAAGTCATTTTGGCCCCGTCCGAAGACGGGACCAAGGGGGGAGGGAAAAGTCGGCCAAATCAGGCCTCGACGGTGTCGCCTTCCGTTTTCGCCTTGCGGGCACGGTCGTCCATGAACTGGTCGAATTCCGACTTGTCCTTGGCTTCCCGCAGACGCTGAAGGAACTCTTCAAAAGCGCCTTGCTCGTCTTCGAGACGGCGCAGGGTTTCGGCCTTGTAGGCGTCAAATGCGCTGTTGCCGGACGACTTGAAGGCGTGGCGGGCGTGGCGGGTGCGCGAGGCGCAGCTTCCGTTGAACATACGTTTGCTCCAGATCATGTATGCGAGTAGGGCGAGGCCGATCGGCCAGATGAAGATGAAGCCGAGGATCATTGCCGCGATCCAGGCGCCCTTGCCGCGTTCATCGAGCCAAAGCTCGGCGCGTCCAAGCCAGCTCGTCCGGCGCAGTGTCGGGGCTTCGATAGTTGCGGTCGTCATTCAGGGTCTCCAATCCATTCGAGGTTAATGTGAATTCCTTTCACATCACTGATATTGGGACTTGAGGGGCCTCTGACAATAGCCGATGTGAATGTTTTTTACATTTTTCGCGTAAAGATCTGATTTGGAACAGAATAAATCGTATCTAGGCCACAAAGTCTGCACGCTTCGCGGCGCTGACTTGCTCCAAGATTGTCGGATCGATTGGGAAGATATGGCGAGGTGTGCCCGCTGCACCATAGACGACGTCGAAATCCAGCAGTCTGGCGTCAAGAAATGCAGGAGGTGCGGTCAGGTGCCCGACAGGTGCGACACCGCCGATGGCAAACCCTGTGACGGCACGGACGAACGCGGCATCTGCCCGTTCCAAAGGTTCGCCTGCAACCGCTTCGGCCTTTGCAGGATCGACCTTGTTGCCACCGGCTGTCAGGAACAGGATGACAGATCCGCTGTTCGATCCTTTGAATATGATCGATTTGGCGATCTGGTCGATATCGCAATCCGCTTCGCGCGCTGCATCCGCAGCGGTGCGCGTCTCGCCCGGCATTTCCATCACTGTGTCATCAAGGCCTGCATCGCGAAGCGCCGCCCGCACACGTTTCAAACTTTTGCTCATGCGGCCTTTCTGACGGCAATGTGCGGGCGCTGCAATGACTTGACGATATGAGGTCAAGAGGCCTTTCCTGCCACATGACCTTTGCTGACCGCACGACCCGTTTGCCATTGGCGTTTGACGCCGCACGTGGCCGTGAAGCGGTTCAGACCTTGGGACTGTCGGGCGGGACACATGCCGATCTCGTGGCCGGAACTGCCGGGTCTTCACCTTTTCTGGAAAGTTGTCTGCTGAAAGAACCGGCTTGGAGCGCAGAACTTTTGAGCGTGGGACCGGAAGTCGCATTTTCCGAGTTGCTGTCAGTGATCCGCGATCTGGATGACCGCGCCTTGGAGCAAGGGTTGCGGCAAGCGAAGCGACGCTTGGCACTTCTGACGGCACTGGCTGATCTATCAGGCGTCTGGACGTTGGACGAGGTGACAGGAGCCCTCACGCTTTTTGCGGACACGGCGACCGATGTTGCGTTGAAATCCGCGCTGGCAAACGAAATTCGTCGCGGAAAGTTGCCAGGGCTTTCTGACGCTGACCTCGCGACCGGGGCCGGTATGATCTGTCTTGCCATGGGGAAGATGGGGGCGGGCGAATTAAACTATTCCTCCGACATTGATCTGATCCTTCTTTATGAAGACGCTCTGTTTGACGGTGCGGACCAGATGGCGGCGCGACAGGCCTATGTGCGCGCTGCGCGCCGGATGACAAAGCTTCTCTCGGACCGGACGGGGGACGGATATGTCTTTCGGACGGATCTGCGGTTGCGACCGGACGCATCGGTCACCCCAGTCGTCGTCTCGACAGAAATGGCTGAACGCTACTACGAGAGCGTCGGGCGCACATGGGAGAGGGCCGCCTATATCAAAGCGCGTCCGGCTGCCGTTGATATCGAAGCGGGGGAACGGTTCTTGAGCGCGCTTCGTCCGTTTGTCTGGAGGCGCCATCTGGATTTCGCAGCTATCCAGGACGCGCACGACATTCGTTTGCGGATCAAGGATAGCAAAGGCCTCTACGCAAAGCCTTCGCATCTTGGTCATGATTTGAAGCTCGGGGCAGGCGGCATCCGCGAGATCGAGTTTTTCACGCAAACGCGACAGTTGATTGCCGGGGGGCGTGACGAGTCCTTGCGGACCAGGCGCACGCGGGAAGGGCTAAGAGATCTTGCGCATGCCGGCTGGATAGGCGCCGATGATGCCAATGCCTTGGACGATGACTATGTCGCCTTGCGCGAGGCCGAGCACCGGGTGCAGATGATTGCGGATCAGCAAACCCACAAGTTGCCCACCACGGAAGATGAGTTTCGGCGCTTTGCCTGCCTTTCAGGGCGTGACGCGAATGCGTTGAAAGCAGATCTGCTCCAGCGGTTTGAACGTGTCTCGCGTCTGACCAATGCATTCTTCGCACCAAGCACGCCAGGCCCTGCCAAGGTGGAGATGTCACAGACGATGACGGACATCGTTGGACGCTGGCACAGCTATCCGGCCCTGAGGTCCGCCCGCGCGGGCGAGATCTTTGCGCGTGTCCAGCCGATGCTCTTGTCGCGCTTGTCCAAGACAGCGCGGCCAGAAACAGTCTTGGTACATCTTGATACCTTCCTGGCCGGGCTTCCGGCCGGGGTACAATTGTTCTCGCTGTTCGAGGCCAATCCTTCGCTTTTGGATCTGGTGGTCGACATTGCCGAGACGGCCCCGGGCCTTGCCCGCTATCTTTCCCGGAACCCTCAGGTCTTTGATGCCGTAATCGGTGGTGGGTTCTTCAGCGACTGGCCGGGGGTGGACGCGCTGGCCCAAGGTCTCTCTCACGAAGTGGAGGCTGAACCTGATTACGAAGCGGCTTTGGATGCCGCGCGAAGGTGGGTCAAGGAATGGCATTTCCGCATTGGCGTTCACGCGCTGCGGACTTTGATCGATGCCGACACGGCCGCCTGCCAATATGCCGAATTGGCGGAAGCGACGTTGAAGGCGATCCTGCCTCTCGTCGAGGCCGAGTTTGCCCGACGCCACGGCCCCCCGCCGGGACGAGGTGCGGCAGTTTTGGCGATGGGATCGCTTGGCGCGGGCCGTCTTGGTCCGGCGTCGGATCTGGATCTGATCATAATCTATGACGCGGACGGCGTAGAAGCGTCCGACGGCCCGAGGCCACTTCAATCGCGCGCCTATTATGCGCGACTGACACAGGCCTTGGTCACGGCGTTGTCGGCGCCAATGGCCGAGGGGCGACTTTATGAAGTCGACATGCGCCTGCGCCCGTCGGGCCGGCAAGGGCCCGTGGCCACGTCGCTGCAGTCTTTCGAAGCCTACCAACGCGACGAGGCCTGGACGTGGGAGCATCTGGCATTGACACGCGCCCGACCGATTGCAGGACCGGTAGACCTGACCCGCGCATTGGATCAGGTTCGGTGCGATCTGCTTATGCGCCCGAGAGACCCAGAGAAGACGATTGCGGATGTTCAGGACATGCGGACGCGGCTTGCAGAGGCGAAGGGCGCCGAAGGCCCGTTTGACGCCAAGAATGGGCCGGGACGTATGATGGATTTGGAGCTTCTGGCCGCGACCGCGTGTCTTTTGGCAGGCGCGACGTCACAACTGCTTCACGACCAGATCCGGGAGACCGACGCGGTATTTGGCGTGGAGAGTGCCGCGTTGGCGAAGGCAATCGTCGTCTACCGGCAAGTCATCATAGGTGCGGCTTTGATCCGCGAAAACTCCGGTCCTGTCGTAGATGAGACAGAGGCCGCCGCATTGGCGCGGTTTTCAGGTGACGGGAGTGCCGAAGTTCTGCGCGAAAGGCTCGACACTGTTGCGGGTCAGATTACAACCTTGGTGGATGCGGCGCTGGGCGCCCAAAAGGATCAGAGCGACTGAAGATGAAGCGGCCAGACGCAATAGAAGCGGCAGATCCGAAAGGGTTGATCCGCGAAAGCTATGTTATCGACGGCATTCAGCCGTCTGAATGCCGGACCATTTTTCTGGATTGGGCTCTGAGTGTGCCAGCCGACCAAGATACGGAGGTCTTGGTGAAACGCCTTTTGGGCCATCATGGGCAGATTGAACCGGCACACCCGATGACGGATGTGCTGAAAGCTGCGCTATCAGAGGCACCGAAGCCGAAACGGCGCGGCGGCTTCCGCGCACGGCGGGAGAGTTAGCGGGACAGGGCAGCGGCTTCGCGCGCCAATGCTTCGATCCCGGCCCAATCACCGGACGTGACCTTGTCCTTCGGTGCAACCCAACTGCCACCAACGCAAAGCGTGTTCGGGAGCGAAAGGTAGGCATTCGCATTCGCGAGGCTGACACCGCCCGTCGGGCAGAATGAGACTTGTGGGATCGGCTGGCCAATGGATTTCAACGCGGGCGCGCCGCCATTCGCCTCGGCCGGGAAGAACTTCTGCGTGGTATAGCCGCGCTCCAGGAGGCGCATTGCTTCTGTGGCGGTTGCGGCGCCGGGCAAAAGCGGCAGGTCAGCGTCTTCGCAGGCGTCGAGCA
>CAZMKY010000129.1:0-5723 GCA_964566835.1 uncultured Rhodobacterales bacterium | reverse complement strand
GTCGCCGAACCAAAGGCAACTCCGAGCTGCCCAAGATGAACTCGGCAATGCCCTGACCGTCTATTCCGAGACCAATCCTCGGGTGAAGATTTTGCAGGCGCGGATAGAGCGGCTGGAACAGCTGGTTTCGGAAGAAGTTGCGCCGCAGACGGCGTCAAGTGACGGCCCGAGCACGTCGATCCTCGACCTGCAGTTGGAAGAGATCGACAGCCGCATCGGTCAGATCGATGAAGCCATTCAAGCGGGCGAGGCGGAGCTGGAGCAGCTTCGGGTCGCGATTGAACAGACGCCAGAGAACGCCATCCGGTTGGAGGCGCTGGAACGGGAATACCAGAACGTGCAGTCGCAATACGACCGGGCCACCAGTCGTCTGGCGACCGCGCAAACCGGTGAGCGGATCGAGGTTTTGTCCAAGGGCGCGCGCATGACCGTGCTGGAACAGGCGACCGCGCCCACAGAACCCACGAGCCCGAACCGCAAGGTCATTGCTGGTGGCGGAGTGGCCTTTGGTGGCGGACTTGCCGTCGCCTTCTTCCTGCTTCTGGAACTGGTCAACCGGTCGATCCGTCGACCGAATGATTTGGTCAAGTCATTGAATATTCAGCCTTTGGCGACGATCCCCTATCTGGAAACAGCCGGCAAAAAGCGCCGTCGCCGGGCCTTCCAGACACTGCTGGCGTTGTTGATCGTCACCGGTATTCCGGCCGCACTTTGGGCCATTCACGAGTATTACCTGCCTCTGGATCTTGTGCTCGACAAGGTTCTGAACCGGCTTGGATTGTAAAAGGGACGGGCGGACGCCATGGAAAAGCTTCAGGCCGCATTGGCACGGGCGCGCGAAAAGCGCGAAGGCGGAGGCACCGGGCCAAAGGCGCGTCCGGAGTTCACGTCGGGCAAAGGTGCGCCCAAGCCGGGTGCGTCGGACGCCGTAAACGACCGCTGGGCCGCGATCGAAAAGGTCGATCCTTCGGCGCGTCGCATGCGACAGGCCCGCATTTTTGCGGCGAATGCAACCAACGATGCGGCACATTTCGACATCCTTCGGACCAAGCTTCTGTTGGAGATGCGGCGTCACGGGTGGACCCGGATTGCCATCACCTCGGCCACGGCAGGGTGTGGAAAGACGACCACCGCATGCAACCTGATCGCCGGCATCGGACGGCAACAGGAAAGCCGCGCCATCTTGTTCGATCTGGATTTCCGTCGTCCATCGGTGGCCAAGTTCTTTGGGCTCGCGCCAGAAGCCAGCCTGCCAGACGTGCTGGAAGGGACGGCAACGTTCGAGAGCCATGCGCGGCGTTTGCATGACAACACCATCGTGTCACTGACAAACCGGGCCGTGCGCGACCCGGCCCAGTTTCTGTTGAAGGCGCGTACGAGCGCTTTCATGGACGAAGTGCAAAGCGACTATCAGCCTGAACTTATGCTGTTCGACCTGCCTCCTGTCTTGGTCAGCGACGAGGCGCGCGCGCTGTTGAAGCTGGTCGATGCGGCTTTGATCGTGGCCAGTGCCGGGCACACGACGATCGAACAGATCGACGAATGCGAACGCGAGGTCGCGGCTTATACGAACGTGGCTGGCGTTGTGCTGAACAAGTGCCGCTACATGGACGCAGGCTACAGCTACAACTACTGAGCCGGCACGCCGAAGTCCGGACGACCCACCGACACATATGCCACGAAGCCCGCTGCGGCGGCGTCTTCCGGAGTGTAGATGTTGCGCAAGTCAGCCAGTTTGGGCGATGCCATCGCGCTTGCCATGCGGCCCAGATCAAGCGCCCGAAATTCATTCCATTCGGTCAGGATGACCACGAGGTCCGCGCCTTCGGCGGCGGAATAGGCATCGTCGTGCCAATCGACGCGGGGCAACATCTCTTCGCCTTCGATGCGGCCCTTGGGGTCGACGACCCGGACATTTGCACCCGCGCCCACGAGGGCCGGCACAATTGTCAGCGCGGGGGCGTCGCGCATGTCATCGGTGTTGGGTTTGAAGGTCACGCCAAGGACGGCGATGGTCTTGCCGGACAGGCGGTCTTCCAGCACGTCGCGGATCTTGTCGATCATGCGCGCCTTGGTGGCGTTGTTCACGGCGATCACGGCTTCGGTGATGATCATGGGCTGCGCGGCTTCTTGGCCGATCCGGGCCAGTGCCTTGGTGTCTTTCGGAAAGCAGCTGCCGCCATAGCCCGGGCCAGCGTGCAAGAACTTGTTCCCGATCCGGCCATCATACCCGATGCCTTTGGAGACCTCGCGGATATCGGCGCCGACCCGTTCGCAAAGCGCGGCGATTTCGTTGATGAACGTGATCTTCGTCGCAAGGAAGGCATTGGCAGCGTATTTGATCATCTCGGCGCTTTCGAGGTCGGTCGTGACGATCGGAAAATCGCGGAGGAACAGGGGGCGATAGATGTCGCGCAGGACAGCCTCGGCACGTTCGCTTTCGACACCGACCACGACGCGGTCGGGCCGCATGAAGTCGTCGATGGCCGCGCCTTCGCGCAGGAATTCGGGGTTCGACACCACATCGAAGTCGAGATCGGGGTTCGCGGCCCTGATGGTCTCGATCAAAGCGCGGTTCGTGCCAACGGGCACGGTCGATTTGGTGACGATCACGGTGTAGCCGACGCTCAGCCGAGCGATTTCTTCGGCGGCGGCGGTGACGAAGCTGAGATCGGCGTGCCCATCGCCGCGCCGGGTCGGTGTGCCGACCGCGATGAAGACCGCATCTGCGCCTTGAAGGGCCGGGGCCAGATCGTCGGTAAAGGTCAGGCGACCAGCGTCCGCGTTCTTGGCCATCAGCGCATCGAGGCCCGGTTCAAAGATCGGCACTTCGCCTTGTTTCAGCCGTTCGATCTTGGCCGCGTCCTTATCGACGCAGACAACCTGATGACCGAAATCCGAGAAGCAGACGCCGGACACGAGGCCCACGTAACCTGTTCCGATCATGGCGATTTTCATGGGTTATGCTCCATAGTGGGCGCGGTACCAGTCGACGAAGGCGGGAATGCCCGTCGATAGGCCCGTGGTGGCCTGAAAGCCGGTCAGGTCTTTCAGCAAGGTCGTCTCTGACCATGTGGCGGGCACGTCGCCGGGTTGCATTGGCATCATGTTTTTTTCGGCGATTTGTCCGGTCGCATCTTCGACAGCCGCGATGAAGTCGGCCAAGCTGTCAGGTTCGGATTTGCCGATATTGACCACCCGGAAGGGGGCGACGGGGCTCAGGCTGTCGGCCGACCCGACCGGCGCGCCTTTCACCGGCACGCAGTCCGAGAGGCGCCGAACGGCTTCGACCAGATCGTCGATATAGGTAAAGTCCCGCCGCATCACGCCGTTGTTGTAGACATCGATTGAGCGACCTTCGAGAATGGCCTTGGTGAACTTGAAGTAGGCCATGTCCGGACGCCCCCACGGCCCGTAGACCGTGAAAAAGCGAAACATCGTCGTCGGCAGATCGTATAGGTGGGCATAGCTGTGCGCCATCGCCTCGGTCGCCTTTTTGGTGGCGGCGTAGAACGACATTGGATGGTCGGCCTTGTCCGTCTCGGCATAGGGCATCTTGGTGTTCGCGCCGAAGACGGAACTGGTCGAGGCCAGAAGCAGGTGCCGGGGTGGATGTGCGCGGGCGGCTTCCAAGAGCTCGTAGGTGCCAGCGATATTCGAGGCGAGGTAGCTTGCCGGATTATCGATGGAATATCGCACGCCCGCCTGGGCCGCGAGGTGCAGCACAATGTCGGGCTGGTGGTCTTGCATGAGGCGGGCGAGGGTGCCCGGGGCTTCAATCCTCTCTTCGACAAAGGTGAAAGCGTCGTGGGCGGCAAGACGGTCGAGCCGCGCCCGCTTCAGAGCCGGATCGTAGTAGTCCGTGACTGCGTCGATCCCAACCACGCGTTTGCCTTCGGAGAGCCAACGCAGCGCGAGTTCCGAGCCGATAAAGCCCGCAGCACCCGTGACGAGGACCGTCATTCTCCTTCGCCCGCAATCTGGCGCAGGTATTGGCCATAGGCGTTCTTGCCGAGGGGCTTGGCGGCTTCCAGAAGATCATCCTTGCTGATCCAGCCCGACTGAAAGGCGATTTCCTCTGGCGACCCGGTCTGCAGGCCCTGCCGGGCCGAGAGCGTGCGCACGAAGTTCCCCGCATCAAGAAGCGACCCATGCGTGCCGGTGTCGAGCCACGCATAGCCGCGCCCCATCTTTTCGACGGTCAAGGCACCATCGGCGAGGTACATCTCCAGAAGGTCGGTGATTTCCAATTCACCGCGCGCGGAAGGCTGGACCTTCGCGGCCCGCTCGGACGCGGTGCCGTCGAGGAAGTAAAGACCCGTCACGGCGTAGTTCGAAGGCGGCGCGGTAGGCTTTTCGATGATGCGGCTGACCTTGTCGCCGTCAAAGGCCACTACGCCGTAGCGTTCGGGGTCAGCAACGCGGTAGCCGAAAACGGTGCCGCCTGCTTCGACGCCGTCCGCGCGCGCCAGGATGTTGGGCAGGCCGTGGCCGAAGAAGATGTTGTCGCCAAGGACCATCGCGGAAGGCGCACCGTCGAGGAAATCCGCAGCCAGAAGATAGGCCTGCGCCAGACCATCGGGCGACGGCTGTTCGATGAAGGTGAAGCTGAGCCCCCATTGGCTGCCGTCCTTCAAGAGACGCTCGAACTGCGGGCGGTCTTCGGGCGTCGTGATGACCGCGATCTCGCGGATACCCGTCAGCATCAGGACGGAAAGCGGGTAGTAGACCATGGGCTTGTCGTAGATCGGCAGAAGCTGCTTGGAGACACCGATGGTCACGGGATAGAGCCGCGTGCCGGAGCCACCAGCGAGGATGATGCCCTTGCGGTTGGTCATGTCTTGCCAAGCTCCTCCAGCACGTCTTCAAGGCCTGCGCGCCAATCCGGACGCATGATGCCGTGGTCGCGGGCAAGGCTTTCGCAGTCGAGGCGAGAGTTCAAGGGACGCTTGGCCGGGGTGGGGTAATCCTGGGTCGTAATGTCGCTCACAGTGACCTGCTTGCCAGCCTGAGAGAAGATTTCACGGGCGAAATCGGCCCAACTGACATCTGGTGCGCCTGCAAAGTGGTAGATGCCGCTTGGCCCGCCCGTTGTCAGTGATCTGGCCAGCGAGACCATGGCATCGGCGATGGCGGCAGCTGGGGTTGGCCCGCCGATCTGGTCCGCCACGATGCCCAAGCTGTCACGGTCTTCTGCCAGACGCAGCATCGTTTTGACAAAGTTGCCGCCATGTGCCGAGAACACCCACGACGTACGCAGGATGGCAAAACTGCCGCCGGCCTGGGTCACCGCGTTTTCCCCGGCAAGCTTGGTCCAGCCATAGACGCCCAATGGGTTCGGCACGGCGTCCGTGGCGCGGGGCGCATCGCCCGATCCGTCAAAGACGTAATCGGTCGATACATGGATCAGGGGAATGCCCCGATCCTTCGCCACCTCAGCCAAGGCCGATACGCTTTCGGCATTGACCAGACGCGCGGTGTCTTCTTCGCTTTCTGCCTTGTCGACGGCCGTGTAGGCCACGGCATTCAGGATCGCATCCGCCGAGACGCGGGCCGCGGCGCTGGCCACGGCGTCCGGGTCGGTGAAGTCCGCAACGCTCCGATCAAGGGACATCATTGAGACGCCGGGATAAGACCTGCGCCTAAGTTCGGTCGCGACCTGACCGGTTTTGCCGAAGACCGCCAGTTTCATGCCTTTGTTCCCAGCCGTTGCCCGACGCCGT
>CAZMKY010000128.1:0-12785 GCA_964566835.1 uncultured Rhodobacterales bacterium | reverse complement strand
GATGTTTTTGAACCGGGCCGTGTGGCCGCCGCGGTGAAGAAACTGGGCTTGAACCACGTTGTTATCACATCTGTGGACCGTGATGACGTGGAAGACGGCGGGGCGGAGCATTTTGCCCAGACGATCCGGGCCGTGCGACGCCAGTCACCGGGCACGACGATCGAGATCCTGACGCCCGATTTCCTCCGCTGCGACCCATCGGTGCTGGAGATCGTCGTGGCGGCGAAACCGGATGTCTTCAACCACAACCTCGAAACCGTGCCGGGCCTCTATCCAGAGGTGCGCCCGGGCGCGCGCTACTTCCATTCCCTGCGGCTGTTGCAGCGGGTGAAGGAATTGGACCCGTCGATGTTCACCAAGTCGGGCATTATGGTTGGGCTAGGGGAAGATCGTCAGGCGGTCTTGCAGGTCATGGACGACATGCGCGCAGCCGATATCGATTTTCTGACGATCGGCCAGTACCTGCAGCCGACGCCCAAGCACCACGCCGTCGACCGCTTTGTCACGCCGGAGGAGTTCGCCGGATACGAAAAGGCGGCTTACGGCAAGGGTTTCCTGATGGTGTCGGCGACGCCACTGACGCGGTCCAGCTACCACGCAGGCGACGACTTTGCCCGCCTGCGCGAGGCGCGTCTTAAGAAGCTCGGAAACGGCTGATCGTCACCGCGTCGCGTCAGAAGCGATCTTGGCGAAAGCGACGTCCAGATCGCTGACGATGTCTGAGAGGCCATTTGCCTCTGCCATGTATGGCGCGAACACGGTCGTCGGCGTCTTGTAACTTAGCGTCGCCGACCCGTCCGCGTTTTCAGTGACATAGAAGCGGATCGGGGCTTCGATCATTGCGGCCGTCGAGAGACTGAGAATGCGAACGGCGTAGTCGTTGTTGAAAACGCCGACAACGCGATTGCCCGGAATCTCGATCCCGCGTCTGGCGGCCGCCCCGGTGGGCCCGGCTTGCGTAACGACGCCAAAGCCATTCGCTTTGACCGCCGATTTCAGGCGTTCAATCAACATCTCGTAGCCAATGTCAGTTGGAAGGACGGCCCAGCCATCCCGCGGGGCCATTTCGGCGCGGGCGGTCGCGGTGGACAGAAGGATTGCGATTGCAACGAAGACTTTGCGCATGAGGGAACCTCCTTTGGTCGAGAAGGAGGGTAATGCTGCCAGCATGGGCCGCAAATCACGACGCTGTCATGTGTGCTTAAGGCAGTGCCTTGAGATAGGCCGCGACAGCCGCGCGATCTTCGGGTGGCAGCTTGGCATAGTTGCGGACAACAGCGGCCATGGATCCGCCTGCGCTGTCGAAGTCTGGTGTAAAGCCGGTTTCCAGATAATAGGCGATGTCGGTGTCCGACCAGTTCAGACGGTCCGGGTGTATGGCCGGTATGCGCCCTTGTCCGGAGGGGTTCGGCGCACCAGCGAGCCATGTGTCCTGATCAAGCGCGCCCAGAAGGTTGCGTTCGGTGTGACATTCCCCGCAATGGCCCAGCGCTTCGACCAGATAGCGGCCGCGTTCCACTTCCGGAGTTTCGACCCGGCGCAACCGCCATCCGTCGGTCACGTAAAGTGCCTTCCAGATACCAAGAGGTTGGCGGAACTGAAACGGCAGCGCCAGTTCATGTGGCTGGCTGGCCGCGTCTGACGCTGGCAGCGTTTGCATGAAGGCCCAAAGGTCAACAACGTCCTGATCCGTCATTCGCGTGTAGCTCGAATACGGGAAGGCCGGATAATAGTGCGCGCCTTCTGGCGAGACGCCCTCCAGCACGGCTGACGCGAACTGAGCTTGCGTCCACGATCCAAGGCCCTGTTCCGGATGCGAAGAGATATTCGGCGCAACGAACGTTCCGAACTCCGTCGCGAAGCGCTGACCGCCAGCCAAAAGCATCGGATCTTCGCTTTCCGGCGCGAGATGGCAGGACGAACAGCCGCTGGCATAGAACACCAACTCTCCGGCTGCTGCATCACCGCTAAGCGACGACAGGCGCGATTCCGCAACCGGAATGGGCCGCGTCAGATAGAGCGCGCCACCCGCCAGGGCTGCAATCAGAATGAGGAGGATCAGAACGTAACGCACAGGCGAAATCGTAGCGCGGGGTTCGGCCTAAGTGCAAGCCGAACCCCGCAGAATCTTAGCGGCTTTCCTGATACTTTTCGTGGCAGGTGCCGCAGTTCTTGCCGACAGCGCCAAGGGCTGGACCGATGGCCGCTTGACCCGTGCCAGCAACAGCGGCCAATGCGACAGAAGCCTCGTTCAGCGCGGTACTGATGGCGATGGCATCAGGGATATTCTCCCAAAGGGCGGGCTTGGCGCGGGAATTCTCAACCGACTGGCTGTCCGTGCCCGGCGCCCAATAGGTGTTCTGGAATAGGCCGGACAGGGCAACCATGTTGTCGGCCGCGCCTTGAGCTATGGCGGCGTCGTATTCCATCTCGCCCTTGGCCATGTTTCCGAGAATTCCAAGATTATAGGCATAAAGCTGCATGTGCGACTGGCGGGCCTTGACGTTCGGGTCTCCACCATGGCCGCCTGCCATGGCCATCGTGGCAATCGCGGTTGCCGCGATCGCACCGCCAATCATGCGAAATTTGATCATTGGAAATCTCCTGTCCTTTGGATCAGGCTAAATGGTAGTGCACCTGCGACATTTTGGTAGCCTCTAATATCGCTGTGGCCTTGTGCGCCTGCGCACAACTCCGTGAACAGTCCGCGTTGCCTCAGGTGAAGCGAACTGCACCGATAAACGGCAGATTGCGATTTCGTTGCGCGTAGTCGATGCCGTAGCCGACGACGAACTCGTCTGGGATTTCGAAACCGGTCCACGTGGCCTTGATGTCGGTTTCTCGCCGAGACGGTTTGTCGAGGAGGGCGATCGTTTCCAGTCGCCGCGGCTCCCTGCTTTTCAGAAGGCCCAGAACGTGATGCAGCGTGAAGCCGGTATCGACGATGTCCTCGACGACCAGAACGTCGCGCCCACCGATTTCGCCTGACAGATCCTTGACGATTCGAACCTCCCGGCTGGAGGTCATGGCGTCGCCATAGGAAGAGGCTTCCAGAAAATCGACTTCGACGTTCATGTCCAACTCGCGCACGAGATCCGCGATGAAGACGAAAGAGCCCCGCAAAAGGCCCACGACGAGAAGCTGCTCGCTGTCGGAGAACGTGCTTTTGATCTCGCGGCTCAGCGCTTCGATCCGCGCGGCAATGGATTTCGCCGAAATCATTTCGTCGATAACATAGGGGCGCGACATGGTATCAACTCCACTTGACCGGGCGTTTCGTGCTTACACGTAAGTGAAAGAAAGAGACCAGCGAAAATCCGATGCCAACACATTCCGAGACCCGCAAACTGCCCTATAGCGCCCAGCAGATGTATGATCTGGTGGCCGACGTGGGCAGCTATCCGGAATTCATCCCGTGGACGGCGGCAGCGCGCATTCGCAGCGTGGAAGAGCAGGGCGAGAAGACCGTCATGCTGGCCGATCTTGTCATATCTTTCAAAGTCTTCCGCGAACGGTTCGGCAGCCGCGTGGTGCTGTGGCCGGAGGACCTGAAGATTGATACAGAGTACCTCGACGGACCGTTCCGTCACATGATCTCGAACTGGTCTTTCCGTGATGCGGATGGTGGTTGTGAAGTCGATTTCCATGTGGATTTC
Organism: uncultured Rhodobacterales bacterium; assembly: GCA_964566835.1. Classification (GTDB taxonomy): domain Bacteria; phylum Pseudomonadota; class Alphaproteobacteria; order Rhodobacterales; family Rhodobacteraceae; genus CAZMKY01. The sequence continues at coordinate 9,129 of CAZMKY010000128.1, read as the reverse complement.
GAATTTCGCAACAGGCTTCTGCAAGGCGCGGCGACCATGTTCTTCAATGACGCCATGCAGCGGATCGTCCGCGCGTTCGAGCGGCGCGCCGACGAACTTTACGGCTGAGCCACGCGGCATTTAACGAAATCTTGGGACAATTGAACGAACAACCGCTTCAATCGGAGTGGGCTCATGTCTCTTGGCGATCTCGAAAATGTTGGTGTTCCTGTTTTCAGGATGAGTGTGTCGGAGCATGGCGTCGCGACCTATGATGGCTGGAACAAGGCGGCCGTTGACCTGACACACAAAACGTCGGGCGATATCCGTGGCATGACAGCGACGCAGGTCTTTGGTGGCAGGCTTGGGCGAATTGCCGAGGATCGACATCAGTTGGTTGTGCGGACGAAAGTGCCCGTGATTCATCGTCTGGCCTTGCCCACCACGGAAGGGGACCGGGTCTTTCAGACAACCCTTCAGCCAATTATCGAAGATGGTCGCGTGGTCCGAATTTTCGGAACGTCCATCGATGTGACCGAGGCCGGCGATGCGCGGCGCGCGGACGCCTACCGTTTGCTTGCACTGGAGGAATCCGAACGCTTCATCACCATGGCGGCACATGATCTGCGCGCGCCGATGCGGAACGTGCGCATCATCGCAGAGGAATTGAAAGACGGTTTCGAGGACTTGGGCGACGGAAAAATGGCCTTGATCGATCATCTGGATCAGGTGGCTCTGAAAGCTTCACGATTAATCTCGGACGTCTTGTCCCATGCCCGAAGCGTTGGCGCATTGGAGCAGGCGCATGAGAACGTCAATCTGGTGGAGCTTGCGGCGGACGTCTTTCGCGTCCTCGACCCGCTGAGCGAGCACGATTTGCAGGCCAAGAACTGCCTTCTGCGGGCGGAACGTCCGGTGTTGCAGATCATCCTTCGAAACCTTGTCGACAACGCCATTCGCCATGGCGACCGGGACCATCTGCGGCTTCGCATCTCGGCAGAGGGGGGTGACGACATGATCCGACTTCGGATCGAGGATGATGGGCGCGGATTTGCAGACCCGGCGATCGCGTTTCTGGATGGTGGGGAGTTTCGATATGATTCCGGCTTCGGCCTATTGGGCCTGCGCCGGATGATCGAGACGCGTGGAGGGCGTATCTCGGCAGATCACGCCACCCATGGGGGCAGCGTGATCGAAGTTCTCATTCCCGGCCGCATTCTGGAAGAGGAGTGCAGCCAAGCCAGCTATCAACTGGATCAGGATGTCATGTCGTAGGCACGCTCACCGTGCTGCGCGAGGTCCAGACCGGTTGTTTCGGTCTCTTCATCGACACGCAGCCCAACCACCGCACGGGTCACGATCACAAGGATTGCCGTCACGACAACCGTAAAGATGCCCACGATGACAAGGCTGCCGACCTGAGCAGCCCAGCTGCCCTGACCAAAGAGCGCGATCATCAGCGTGCCGAAGATGCCGCCGACACCGTGGACAGCGAAGACGTCCAGCGTATCGTCGATCTTCAGAACATTCCGGATGACGTTGACGGCTTCCTGGCACAGAACGCCCGCGACACCGCCGATAACCAAGGCTTCGATCGGCCCAACAAATCCGCTGGCCGGGGTGATCGAGGCGAGGCCGCCAATCGTGCCGGTGACCATGCCGACAAGGCTGGCCTTGCCGTATTTGATGCGTTCCCACGCGGCCCATGTCAGCGACGCGGTCGCCGCCGAGATATGCGTGACGGCCAACGCCATTGCAGCGCCACCATCAGCGGCAAGCTGGGAGCCGCCATTGAAACCGAACCAACCGACCCACAGCATGGCCGCGCCGATCATCACATAACCGGGGTTGTGCGGAGGCTTGGACGTATCGCGACGGGTGCCGAGGAAGACGGCGATGACGAGTGCTGCAAGACCTGCGGTTTCGTGCACCACGATGCCGCCGGCGAAGTCACGTGCGCCGGTCTCGCCAAAGATACCACCATCAGCCAGCATGCCGCCGCCCCAGATCCAATGGACCACGGGCGCATAGCAAAGCAGCATCCAGAGCGTCGAGAAGACAAGGACGAAGCCAAATGTCACGCGTTCAACATAGGCGCCGACGATCAGCGCGGGCGTAATGATCGCGAAGGTCATCTGGAAGGCAAAGAAGAGAACCTCGGGCAAAGTGCCCGCAAGCGTGTCGGCATCGATGCCAGCAAGGAACATCTTGTCGAGACCGCCCCAGATACCGGATCCGCCAGACCCGAAAGCAATGGAATAGCCGACGGCCAGCCAAGCCACGCTCATCGTGCAGGCGATGGCATAGCAATGCATGAAAACGCTCAACACGTTCCGCGAACGCACAAGGCCGCCGTAGAACAGCGCAAGCCCCGGCAATGTCATGAAAAGAACCAGCGCGGTCGCCACGATGATCCAGGCGGTATCAGCACCTACCATTTTTCCCGTCCCTTCGGTTTTTGTTGCTCGGCGCCAAAGACCGCGAAGGGGTCGCCATTAAAAGCAGCAAAAGCACTTACCCACGGGTAATTTTTGAGCGATTCACAAACTGCCTAGGGATTAGGCGTCTTTGCGGGGCATCTGCCTATCATCCGTGCGTTCGGGCGAAAGCACTTGCAAGAGCAGCGCCAAGGCATGTGCTACAGTCTCCGCGCGCACATTGCTTCGCCCAAGCGCTCCAAAATCACGCGTTTCAGTGAAAACACCCATCGGTGTTGCCACACCAAAACAGACGCGCCCTTCGGGCTTGTGCTCACTGCCGCCGGGGCCTGCGATGCCAGTGACGGACACCGCGAAATCGGCCAGTGATCGCGCGGACGCGCCAGCCGCCATCGCATGCGCCACTTCTTCGCTGACGGCACCATGCGCCTCGATCAGCGCGGCAGGAACGCCAAGCATCGCGGTCTTGGCTGCGTTGGAATAGGTCACAAAGCCCCGGTCAAACACGTCTGACGAGCCGGCGATATCGGTCAGCGCGCCGGCGATCAGCCCGCCTGTGCAGCTTTCCGCGGTGGCGATCATCACGCCTTTGGCACGCGCCGCGGTCAGGACGGCATGTGCGCTCATGATTGATCCGGAACGGCTGCGATGAAACCTGCATGCGCAATGGCGGCCAGAATGAGGACGACAATTGCAGCAAACACGCCGGCCCAGACGTCATCCAGCATGACGCCTTCCGCGTCACCGCGACGGTCCGCTTTTCCGACAAGCCAAGGCTTCCAAATGTCAAAGGCGCGAAAAGCAAGGAAAGCCACCAGCAGTCCGGGCCAAAGCTCCCAAGGGGCCACGCCGACACGGGCCGCACCGAATGCGACGGGCAAAAGCGCGATCCACTGTCCGACCACTTCGTCCAAAACGATCCAGCCCGGATCTTCGTCACCGCCGGCTGTTTCGGCCCGGATGAGCCCTATACCAAGCCAGCCCAGCACCAGCGCGGCGGCGGCCAAGGCATAGGCGCCGCCGATCTGAAAAAGGCCCCAGGCCGGAATGAAAGCGGCCAACGATCCCCAAGTGCCGGGAGCAGGGCGCAAGTATCCCGCACCAAAGAACGACAAGATGAGGCGTCTCATGCGCCCACCAGAAGCGCTGTCGCCATCGCAGCAATGCCTTCACCGCGCCCCGTGAAGCCAAGACGCTCGGACGTGGTGGCCTTCACGCTGATCTGGCCTTTGTCGAGGCCCATGATGTCGGCCAGTCTTTCGGACATCGCCGCGGCCAGTGGCCCGATTTTCGGGAATTCACAGATAAGCGTCACGTCGACATTCTGAAGCTTGTAGCCCTTGTCGGCCGCCAGTTTCACCGCATGGTCGAGAAAGATCCAACTGGCGGCGCCTTTCCACTGCGGGTCGCTTGGGGGGAAATGCCGGCCAATGTCTCCTTCGGCCAGCGCGCCATAGATTGCGTCTGTCAACGCGTGCATTCCAACATCAGCATCAGAATGCCCCTGAAGCCCGCGATCGAAAGGCACATCGACGCCGCAAAGCGTGACATGGTCACCCGGTCCAAAGCGATGCACGTCGTAGCCGTGCCCGAAACGAATGTTCATGGTGCCCCCCAACAGGCGAGATGCGCGACCGAAGTCTTCCGGTCTGGTGATTTTGATATTGTCTTCGGAACCGGGCACGATCGCGATTGTCAGGCCAGCAGCTCTGGCCACTTGTACGTCATCTGCGGGATCACCGGTGAAGTTGGCATGGGCCGCCGCGATTGCCGCACGGTGGAAGCCTTGCGGAGTTTGGGCGCGATAGAGGCCATCGCGCGGAAGGCTGCCTGTTACTGTTTTCTGCCCCGTCCAAAGCGCATCCGTGACGGCTAGCCCGGGGGCCGCGCCATCATGTGTGGCAAGCGCGTCCAGAACAGCGTCGATGGTTGCGGCATCGACCAAGGGGCGGGCCACATCGTGGATCAACACCTGCGCAACACCGTCGGGTAGAGCGTTAAGGCCGGCTACAACGCTTTCGCCGCGGGTCGCACCACCCGCCACAGCTGTGATGCGCGGGTCCCGAGGCCAAAGGGAGCTGTCCAGATCATCGGCGTGCAACACCAGAACAAGGCTGTCTATGCGGGCATGATCGAGGAGCTTGGCGATCGTGATCTCGGCGACAGAGTTCGTGCCAAGCCTTTGCCATTGCTTGGGAACTGGGCCGCCAGCCCGCGTCCCGCGACCCGCAGCTACGACCAGCGCCGCGACATGTGGTTTGGTGTCATCCATTGCAGTGATGTCTATGGGTTGCCCTCGGCTGATACAATCCTTCGGTGCATTACAGCCTATTTGCTTAATTATTGTGCAAATGATGTTTTTGGCAGCTTTTTTGCCGCCAATTCATTGTCCGGTCTACGATCGCCGGGTACATCAGTGCCACGAAAACCAGCTTTCGGGAACAGTTGTTGAGCCTTGCCATCTCAGACATCCAGCTATCATCGCCGGTGCTCCTTGCGCCGATGGCGGGCATCACGGATCTGCCATTCCGGCAGTTGGTGGCCGAATTTGGCGCTGGCCTTGTCGTGAGCGAGATGGTGGCCAGCCAAGAGATGGTGCAGGCGAAACCTGGCGTCCGGGAACGCGCCGAACTCGGATTTGGCGAGCACGATACGTCTGTTCAGATTGCCGGGCGCGACGCGTATTGGATGGCGGAGGCCGCGCGCATGGTGGAAGCCAATGGCGCCCGGATCATTGACATCAACATGGGGTGTCCAGCGAAGAAGGTGACAGGCGGGCTTTCAGGATCGGCGCTGATGCGCACGCCCGATCATGCCTTGGATCTGGTCGAAGCCGTCGTCAAAGCCGTTGAAGTGCCAGTTACACTCAAGATGAGGCTGGGTTGGGACGACGACAGCCTGAATGCTTCCGACATTGCCAAGCGCGCGGAAGCCGTGGGCGTCCAGATGATTGTGGTGCACGGTCGGACGCGGTGCCAGTTCTATACCGGTCGCGCGGATTGGGCGGCCATCGGGTCAGTTGTCGACGCGGTTGATATCCCCGTAATCGCCAACGGCGACATCGTCGACGCAGGGACCGCCAAAGAGGCGCTGCGCCTTTCAGGTGCGGCTGGTGTCATGGTCGGGCGTGGAAGTCAGGGTGCGCCTTGGCGCTTGGCTGAGATCGCGTCCGAGTTGATGGGTGGCGATGTGCCTGACATCCCGGAAGGGGCGGCTTTCACAAAGATGGTGTCGTCGCACTACGAGGCGACACTGGCGTTCTATGGCGAGAGGCTTGGCGCCAAAGTGATCCGCAAACATCTGGGCTGGTACATGGACCGTGCCCGGACGCCGGACGACTTGCGCCGACATGTGCTGACATCGGCGCCGACTGATGTGCTGTCAGCGTTGCCAGACGCGCTCGAACCGGTTGCGTGGGCGGCATGAGCGGATTGACCGATACCCTCTGGCAGTCCTTGCCAGTCCCCGCTTTTATCTTGTCGGAAGATGACCTTATTGCCGAAGTGAACCCAGAGGGTGAAAGCTTCCTCAACACGTCGCAGAAGTCAGTTAGAGGCCAACCGGTCTTTGACATTCTGGCGATTGATGCGGCGTTGGACGATGCCTTTGCACGTGTGCGTCAGGACCAGTCTTCCCTTTTCATGAACAACGTGGATGTGGGCCATGGTGCCGCTGCACCTGTAAGCTGCAACATCCAGATTGCGCCTTTGTCCAAGATGCCGGGACATGTGCTGCTATTGATGGAGCCGCGCGGGCTTGCCGAACGGATGAGCCGATCGCTTGATGCGAAGTCTGCTGCGAAGTCTGCAATCGGCATGGCAGAAATGCTAGCGCACGAGATCAAGAACCCGCTGGCGGGGATCACCGGGGCAGCACAGCTTTTGTCGATGAACCTTGCTGGCGAGGATCTGGAACTGACGGACCTGATCGTCGCAGAGTCGCGACGCATCGTGGCGTTGCTGGATCAGGTGGAACAGTTTGGAAACCTACGCGCGCCAGAGCGAAGAAGCGTGAACATTCACGACCTCTTGGAACGCGCCCGGCGGTCCGCTGCGGTGGGCTTTGCCGCGAATATGAAGATTGTCGAGAATTACGATCCGTCGCTGCCGCCGACTTACGTGGATGGCGACCAGATGCTTCAGGTCTTCCTGAACCTTCTGAAGAACGCCGCGCAGGCTTCTGGCGACCGGGGCGGGACCATAACGCTCAAGACGTTTTACGAGATGTCCCTGCGTCTGCGCCGGAAGGACGGCACGGGGCATCTGCCGCTGAATGTTGAGATCATTGACGATGGCCCGGGCCTGCCGGCCGAGATTGCTGGCGACATCTTCGAGCCTTTCGTCTCTGGTCGTGAAAATGGCACCGGCCTCGGGCTGGCGCTGGTGAGTAAGATCATCTCGGACCATGACGGCTGGATCTCGGTCGACAGCGTGCCGGGACGCACAGTTTTCCGCATTGCATTACCCCTGGCTCCGCGCGACGCGCCGGACGCCACCTGAGGAGGATTACACCTTGGACGGAACTATTCTTGTCGCAGATGACGACCGCACGATCCGAACCGTGCTGACCCAGGCTCTGACGCGGGCGGGCTGCAAGGTTCATGCGACTTCGAGCCTTGTCACCCTCATGCGTTGGGTCGAGGAGGGGAAGGGTGATCTCGTGATCTCGGACGTCATCATGCCGGATGGCAATGGTCTGGATAACCTTCCACTGATCTCGGAAAAGCGGCCCGGCCTGCCGGTGATCGTCATTTCGGCCCAGAACACCATCATGACCGCCATTCAAGCGACCGAGGCGGATGCGTTCGATTACCTGCCAAAACCGTTTGACCTGCCGGATTTGATGAAACGGGCGGCCCGCGCCCTTGAGGTCAAGCGTCGCGCACCCCAACCGAGAGATGCGGCCGTCGATGCCGCCGCGGAGGAAGATCTGCCGCTGGTCGGACGGACGCCAGCGATGCAAGCGCTTTATCGTCTGGTTGCGCGCGTTATGAACACAGACATGCCGGTTCTGGTCACAGGCGAAAGTGGCACGGGAAAATCCCTGATTGCGCGCGCCATTCATGACCTTTCAGACCGCAGAACCTTGCCGTTTGTTGTCGCCACGGGCGTCGACCTTGCGTCAATGGAAGGTCCGGCGACCCTGATCAGCCGGGCCCGGAACGGCACGCTTCTATTCGATGAGGTCGGCGATCTTTCCGAAGATGCGCAGGCGCGCATTGTTCGGATGCTGGACAGCTTCACAGATGACGCTCCCCGCGTTATGGCGACGAGCCAGGCAGATTTGGCCGCCAAGCTGGACCGTGGCGAGTTCCGGCAGGATCTTTTCTATCGCCTCGGCGGTGTCACCATAGAAGTTCCGCGCCTACGCGACCGCGTCGAGGACATACCCCTTCTGGTCGATCATTTCTTCGCGCGCGCCGAGGCGGATGGCCTGCCGCTCCGCACGCTTGAAAAGGACGCGCTGGAGCTGTTCCGCGCCTACAGCTGGCCCGGTAACGTCCGGCAGTTGGAGAATACCGTGCGGCGCCTGTCGGTCACAGGGGGCGAAGATCGGATACGGCGGTCCGAAGCAGAGCTGGTTCTCGGCAGCCAGCCGGCGATTGACCGACTGACAGGTGGGGGCGACGGCGACAAGTTGTCGGCTTCGGTTGGCAAGCACCTGCGCCGCTACTTTGACCTCCATGGCGGTCAACTGCCGCCACCCGGACTTTATCAGCGCATCCTCCGTGAGGTTGAGCTTCCACTGATCGAGATTGCACTGGATGCCACCGGCGGAAACCAAGCGCGTTGCGCCGATCTGCTGGGCATCAACCGGAATACGCTCAGAAAGAAGATCACCGATCTCGATATTCGCGTGACACGCCGCCGCAAGTTGATGTAAAACCGCAACAGAGAGTGGCCGATCCGCGACTGTGGATAAAGTGCCACCTAAATGGGGCGGTTGTCGCGCAGGCGACACACAACAGGCTGAGGTGTTCGGGTGGCTGGGCACGCGCGAACGGCAACACTGGAAAAGATCATTCGTCTCAGACGGATGCGCCGGGTGCAGAATGCAGCCACTCTGGCCGTGGTCTTGGCTGGCCCAATCCTTGCTGTCATCACGTTCCTCGTTCTGGGTCCCCTCGACCGCGGCGCGACCACGTGGGAACTGCGCCTGATTCTGCTGGCGGACTTGGTCTACGTTCTGGTTGTCGCGGCGCTGGTACTGTCCCGGATCGCACGCATGATCGCAGCCCGGCGGGCCAAGTCGGCGGGTTCCCGCCTGCACCTGAGGCTCACTCGGATCTTCGCTGTCATTGCGTTGGTGCCGACTGTGACGGTCGCCATCTTCGCGGGCCTGACAATCAATGTGGGGCTTGAGGGCTGGTTCGCCGAACGTGTCAGGGGCGTTGTGGGGGCATCGCTGACGGCGGCAGAAGCTTACCGCGAAGATCAGCGAAATGATCTGGAGAATGACGTTGCGGCGTTGGCCGACTATCTGAACGCGGCGCGCCGTTCTGACTTTTTCCTTTCTGAGGGCGGTTTGCGCCAAGTTCTTGCGCAAGGTCAGGGGCTTGTTCAGCGCGGATTGTCAGAAGCCTTCGTCATCGATGGTACAGGGGAAATCCGGGCGCGCGGCGAGGAATCCTATCTCTTCGACTTTGAGGCGCCCTCCGAAGCTGATTTGCAGGCGGCGCGCGAAGGCAACGACGCGATCCTGATCGAGGATA
>CAZMKY010000127.1:0-3710 GCA_964566835.1 uncultured Rhodobacterales bacterium | reverse complement strand
GGATCAGATGAAAGTGCGTGAAAGTGTGTCGGACTTCGGCACCGGTGTCGATCATCGTCAGCCCGTGCGGAGGGGTGTAGTCCGGCGTTTCCGACCAGTCAGACGTCGGCCAGCCCAGCATGCCGCCAAGCAGACCTTTGGGTGGACGACGCTCAAGGAGCCACGCACCGTCATCGCGCCGAACGACATAGATATGGCCCATGCGTACCGGCTTTGGGGCCTTGGGCGTCTTCTTCGGAAACTCGGCCATGCGCCCGCTTTGGCGCGCCCGGCACCCATCCATCCAGGGACAGATGCCGCAGGCCGGGGACTTCGGTGTGCAGATCGTTGCGCCAAGGTCCATGACGGCTTGTGCATAGTCGCCGGGGCGCCGGTCCGGTGTCAGGCGCGCGGCGAGGTCTGTGAGTTCTGGCTTGGCGGCGGGCAGGGGCGTTTCAACGGCAAAAAGCCGGGACATCACGCGTTCGACGTTCCCGTCGACGACGGTCTCGGGCAGGTCAAAGGCAATGGCCGAGATCGCGGCGGCGGTGTAAGGGCCGATGCCAGGGAGATCGATGAGGTCGTCGCGGTTGTCAGGAAAGCGCCCGTCGTGAAGGTCGCTGACAACGCGCGCGCATTTCAACAAGTTCCGCGCCCGGGCATAGTAGCCAAGGCCCGCCCATTCCCCCATCACGGCCGAATCGTCGGCTGCAGCGAGATCTTTGACCGTCGGCCAAAGCGCGGTGAAGCGTGTGAAATAAGCCTTTACCGCTGCGACTGTCGTCTGTTGCAGCATAATTTCCGAGAGCCATACGCGATAAGGATCCGGCGCCTCGCCCATCTTTCGCGCTGCTGGAGACGTGCGCCAAGGCAGTTCTCGGGCGTTTCTATCGTACCAGTCCAGCAAGGCCGCGGCGCGGTCGTCGTCACGCAATTGTCAGGTCCTTGTCAGGAAATCGTGTGGAAGCTTCGTGATCGCTCGTTAAGATGTCGGAGGGTTGTGGAAAGGCAAGTCATTTTGAACGCGAAGAAGGCAGAGCTGGTCAGACGCAAGCGCGGTTTCACGCGTGCGTCCACGCTTGTTCAGTCGCGCATCAAGGCGGCCAGCGAAACCCGAGGCTTCCAGCAATCACGCGTGCTAACTCATTGGCCGGACATTGTCGGACCCGAGATCGCGGACAAGGCGCGTCCTGTGAATGTGAGCTATGGGCAAAGCTTTGGCGCCACGCTGACGCTTTTGACGACCGGGGCGCACGCGCCAATGCTGGAGATGCAGAAAGATACGATCATTCAGAAGGTCAACGCCTGTTACGGCTATGCCGCGATCAGTCGGATACGCATCACACAGACCGCGCCGGTCGGATTTTCCGAAGGGCAGGCCGATTTCGAACACAGACCGCGCCAGACCGAGCGGTCGGAGCCTGAAATCACATCGGGTGTGCGGCGGATGGCCGCCGACGTTTCCGATGATGGGCTGCGGCAGGCCCTTGAACGTCTGGGCGCAAACATCAAATCTCGCAGCAGCGAATAAAGAAGGAATTTGAGACCTATGACCAAAAGCAGACTGGCGCTGGTCGCCGCGCTTGCCTTTGCCGCGCTTGTCGGCGCTTGGTTCGTCACGTCGCCCGGCAACACCGATATCGCGGGCGCTGCTTTCGCACAGGATGTGAGCGACGTCGACACCTCGGGCGTCAAGGAAATGGTGCAAGGGGCCGATGATGCCCCGGTGACGCTGATCGAATACGCAAGCTTTACCTGTCCGCATTGCGCGCGCTTTCATTCGGATGTCTATCCCGAGCTGAAGGCGAACTTCATCGAGACCGGCAAGGTCAAGTTCATCCACCGTGAAGTCTATTTCGACCGTCAGGGTCTCTGGGCCGGGATCGTGGCCCGGTGTGGCGGCGGCGAGGGATACTTCAGCATCATCGACCAGATCTACGCCCAGCAGGCCAGCTGGACCCGGGCTGGTGATGCTCAGGCCATCGTTGGCGCGCTCAGAACGATCGGCAAGACGGCAGGGCTGACGGACGCACAGCTGGATGCCTGCCTGACCGATGCGGACCACGCCGAAGCGCTTTATGCCGCTTTCGTCAAAAATGCAGAGGCAGACGGCGTCCGTTCGACGCCGACCTTGATCGTGAATGGCACGAACCACAGCAACATGAGCTATACCGATCTGGCCCGTGTGCTGGAGCGCGCCGCCAACTGATCCAAGCCGAAGGCAATTTCGAAGGCCGTCCCTCATGGGGCGGCCTTTCTGTTTTTATGCCAGTGTTCGGTCCAAAGCGGCCTGCAGCGCCGCGTCGTCGGTCATTTGCAGTCGGACCACCAACGTCATCACCTTTGACCGGAACGAGGCGGGCAATCGCACGGCGTCTTTTTCGGTGGTGACGAGCTGTGCGCCCGTTTGTCGGGCGTCGAGTTCAAGCCGGCTTAGAAGCGCGTCGGTGAACGGCTGGTGATCTTCAAGTGGCACGGTCCGCACAAGGTTGGCCCCCTCGGCCCGAAGTGTCTGGAAGAACTTTTCGGGCACGCCGATCCCGGCGAAGGCGATGACCCTTTGACCCGTCCAGTCCAGACCCATCTGCAAAGGGCGGATTTCGCCTTTTGCGCGCGGGATGTCATGCTTGGGATCGAAGCCTCGCTGAGCCGACGCGGCGCCGATCGACAAGAGCACATCGCCCCGATCAAGACCGACCGCGATGGGTTCACGCAGCGGACCGGCGGGCAACACGCGACCATTGCCAAATCCGCGGCGGGCATCGACGACCACGATGGACAAGTCCTTGGCCACGGACGGGTTTTGAAACCCGTCATCAAGGATGATCAGACCTGCACCAGCGGCCTCGGCTGCCTTCACGCCATCTGCACGATCCTTGGCAACCCAAACCGGAGCGAAGGCAGACAGAAGAAGGGGTTCGTCACCGACTTGGTCGGCGGCATGCGTTGCGGGATCGACCCTGACAGGGCCAGACAGGCTTCCTCCATAGCCCCGGCTGACGACATGGGGTAGCCGGTCGCTGAGGCGTTCCAGAAGGTGAATGACTGTCGGCGTTTTTCCGGTACCGCCAACGCTTAGATTTCCGACGCAGATGACCGGGACACTGGCTTTGTAGGGCGTTGCGTTCGCCAGGCGTCGCCGCGTCTGCGCAGCGTAGATTGCACCCAAAGGTGACAGGAGCCTTGCGGCCAAGCCGGGGTCATGCGGCGGATTATCCCAGAAGGCGGGGGGTTTCATCCCGTCAGGCCCTTTCGCTCAGGTCGAGGACATCATTCGTCAACGCAACAAGGCGATCAATGACCGGTGCACTTTCCGAGGTTACGGACCAGCCTGCATGTGCGAACTCGGCGGCGCGATCAGGGGCCAGAAGGTATTCAATTGCAGGCAGCATTTCATCGGTGGTCGCGAGGGGAAGCGCGCCGCCGCCAGATTTCAGCCGCTGGAAGCGTGGACTGTAGGGTGCGGTGGCCGGACCATGGATCACGGCAGACCCGAGAAGCGCGGGTTCAAACGGATCGGCGGCTGGCGAGTCGTCGTCGAAGGTTCCACCGACATAGGTGATCGGGGCGACGCGATACCAAAGGGCGCGGTCCTCCCGACCGGCAACGATGATCTGCGCGCCGTCGCCGGACGACAAAAGATCGTCTGCGAAGGTCGCCTGCCAACCTGACGTCTTCAACCGGGCCAAGACGGGTTCCGGGCTTTGGTCCCGCGGGATGATCACCAGAGC
>CAZMKY010000126.1:0-9475 GCA_964566835.1 uncultured Rhodobacterales bacterium | reverse complement strand
GGTCAGGATGCCGCCCTTGAACGCTTCGAACATCGCCGTACCGTCGGCGAAGAACTCCATACGGATTTCGTCCAGGTTATTCTTGCCGCGGTTGACCGGCAGATCGGCGCCCCAATAGTCCGGGTTGCGCTTGAGCGACACGTAGCGGCCAGCCTCGAAGTCGTCGATGACGTAAGGCGCGGACGAGATGGGGATCAGGTCCGTGCCGGATTCGGCAAAATCGACACCGTCCCATTGCGCTTTCTTCAGGATCGGCCGGAGCCCCATGATCAGCGGCAGTTCATCGTCTTCCGTATTGAAGGTGAACCGCACGGTGCGTTCGCCAACTTGCTCCGCGGTCTCGATCTTGGTCCACGTCCCCTGATAGCGGGGATGGCCAACCGTGCCGAGCGTCTCGTAGGACCAAAGAACGTCTTCGACGGTCACCGGGGAGCCGTCGGAAAAACGTGCCTCCGCGCGCAAGGTGAACTCAACCCAAGAGCGATCTTCAGGCACCTCAATCGATTCGGCCAAAAGGCCGTAAAGCGTGAAAGGTTCGTCCCAGGACCGGGCCATCAAACTTTCATGGGCGAGGAAGCGTAGCTGCCAGGGCACACGCCCTTTCCGGATGTGTGGGTTCAGGGAATCGAAGCTGCCCGTTTCGCCTTGAATGATGCGCCCGCCTTTCGGCGCGTCCGGGTTAACATAAGGCAGGGACACAAAATCGGGTGGCAGGTCTGGGTCGCCATACATAGCTATGCCATGGCTTGGCTCCGCCGAAAGCGGCGTGGCTGCGGCAAGAGCCAAGGCGAAAGCCGCACCACTGATGCGACGTGCGAAATAGTCCATGCTCATTTTGGCAACAATCCTCCTGCTTCGTTCTTGATTTGGGGTCGAGCCTACGGGGGCCTTTCAAGGTTTTCAAACTTTTAGCTTGGCCGACGGCAAATCGTTGCGTATAACAACAGCACTGCTCGATAGGTTTCTTGCCTGTATGAAACCTGCCTCAATAACTCAACGCCCGCCTTGTGCGGGCGTTTTTTTTAGGCAGTTTCCTGCTGGCGCGGGCGTGACCAGAACAGGATCATGCAGATGATTCCAATGTTCATGACGTTCCATGCGATGCCGTTCAGGAACGCCAGATCGTAGCCGCCAGCTGCATCGTAGATTACTCCTGTCATCCACCCGCCGAGCGCCATTCCCAAAATCGTCGCGAACATGACGAAGCCGACCCGCTGTCCGGCTTCCTTCGGTGGCATGTATTCGCGGACCACGATGGCATAGCCCGGTACGATGCCGCCCTGAGACAATCCGAAGGCGAGCGAGACGAGGTAAAGCGATACCAGCCCATCGAATGGCAGGAACAAGATCAACGCGAGGCATTGCAGCGTAGCCCCGATCAGCAAGGTTGGCAGACCGCCGAGGATATCGGCCAGCCATCCAGAAACAAGACGCGAAACGATGCCCCCGAGGAGCATGAGTGACAGCATTTCGGCCCCGACCGCCGGCCCGAAGCCCAGATCGACGCAGTATGCCACGATGTGAACCTGCGGCATCGACATCGCCACGCAACACCCGACGCCCGCCAAGGCCAGACACCACATCAGAAGCTTGGGCGAGATCGGAACATGGGCGGCGCGCTCTGCCGCGGCGGCACCTGCACGATGGTGCGTGTCATCCGACACCCGCCGTCTGAGAAAGAGCGACATCGGCATGACCGTCACCAACATTGCAACGGCCAGAATGGAATACGTGAAACGCCATCCGTCATCGACGATTATGCCAGACAAGACCAAGGGCCAGATCGCACCGGAGGCGTAGTTGCCACTGGCCGCAATCGCCACCGCAATCCCGCGGCGCTTCATGAACCAATGGGAAATATCTGCGATCAGCGGTCCGAAACACGAAGAAGAACCGATGCCAATCAGGAAATGCGCAATCGTCAGCAACAAGAATGATGACGTCGTCGCGGAGACGATGAAGCCGAGTGCCATCAAGACGGCTGACAAGATCAAAGTGGTCGTGATGCCAGAGCGATCCACAAGGCGGCCCATCACGAGGTTGCCGCTTGCAAATCCGATCATCGTCAACACGTAGGGCAAGCTGGCGTCCGCGCGGTCTACGCTGAATTCTGTCTGAATCTCGGGCAGGACTAGAACGACCGCCCACATCCCGACGTTGCCGAAAATGGCAATCATCAGGCTCAGGCCCAATCTACCCCAGGAATAGGGGCTGTCGTGTTCCGCAAGCGTCGGCATGTGACGGACGCTAGGAGGCCTTTCAGCCTTCGGCAAGCGAAAGGGGTTTCCCGCCGATCACAATCCGCTAGTTTGCACCTGCAGCATATCGAGTGAAGGACAACGCAAATGCCACTGAGCGGAAAAACAGCCATCATCACGGGGTCGAATTCGGGTATTGGTCTGGGCGTGGCCCGAGAGCTTGCGCGTGCAGGCGCAGACGTCGTTCTGAATTCTTTCACCGACCGCGAGGAGGACCATGCACTGGCGGCAGAGATCGCCAAAGAGCATGGCGTCACTGCGCGCTACATCAAGGCAGATCTTTCCAGCGCGGATGAAGCCCGCCAACTGGTCGAGACTGCCGGGCGTTGTGATATCCTTGTCAACAACGCCGGCATTCAACATGTTGCCCCTGTCGAAGACTTTCCGACGGCCAAGTGGGACGCGATCATCGCAATCAACATGTCGTCGGCCTTCCACACCACGGCTGTGGCCATACCCATGATGCGCAAAGCCGGTTGGGGTAGGGTGATCAATATCGCGTCGGCCCATGGCCTGCGCGCCAGTCCTTTCAAGTCTGCATATGTCACGGCCAAACACGGCGTCATCGGGATGACGAAGGTGGTGGGCTTGGAGACGGCCAAGGATCCGATCACGGCAAATGCGATCTGCCCGGGATATGTTCTGACGCCGCTGGTTGAAGGTCAAATTCCCGACACGGCAAAGGAATACGGCATCTCGGAAGATGAAGCGATTGAGAAGGTCATTTTGGCCAAGCAGCCCTCGAAGGAGTTTGTGACCGTAGAGCAAATCGCCGGGATCGCGATCTTCCTTTGCTCTGATGCCGCCAGCCAGATCACAGGCACAGCGATCTCGGCCGATGGTGGCTGGACGTCGCAGTAACGGGCTTTCGGCATGAGCCTTCGCATCAACCTGGCCTTGCAGGGTGGCGGCGCGCATGGCGCGTTTACCTGGGGCGTGCTGGACGGCTTGCTGGCGGATCCCGATATCGAGATCGCCGGGATCTCGGGGACATCGGCGGGCGCGCTGAACGGCGCAGCGCTGAAGGCAGGTTTGGTGCGGGGCGGCAAGGACGCCGCCCGGGAGAACCTAGAATGGCTCTGGACCGAGGTCGGGCGTCTGGGAGATCTCCGCCTGGCGGAATGGATGAATGTATTCTCGCCGCCGTCCCAACTCGTCGGGAAGGCGATTGAATATTCGCTGCCCTACAACCTTGCCGATGCCGCGTCCCGTATGTTCAGCCCCTACGACTATGGGCCTTTTTATCAGAACCCGCTCAGCTCGATCACGGAACGCCTGCGGTATGATGACGTTTGCGCAGAATCCGAGCCCCGGTTCTTCGTTTCAGCCACAAATGTTCGAAGCGGCAAGATCCGCATCTTCACCGGTAAGGAAATTACGCCCGACGCGATCATGGCATCTGCTTGTTTGCCAAGCGTCTTCCAAGCGGTCGAGATCGCAGGCGAAGCCTATTGGGACGGTGGTTATACCGGAAATCCGGCCCTTTTTCCGCTTTTCTCGCCTGACCTGCCTGCCGATATCGTCGTCGTGAACATCAACCCGCTGTACCGCGAAGACGTCCCAACCAACGCTCGCGACATCCTTAACCGGATCAACGAGATCAGTTTCAACACGTCGCTTTTGCGCGAGTTGAGAGCGATCAACTTTGTGAAGCGGCTCATCGCAGACGGTCAGATGGCAGATGGCGCGATGAAAGACGTGCTTGTTCACATGATCGCCGATGACGAGATGATGCGCGAATTGTCGGTGGCCACAAAACTGGTCCCGACGCCGTCCGTCATCCTGAACCTCAAGGCGGCAGGCGCACGCGCGGCCAAGACGTTTCTGGACAATGCCAAATCCAAGATCGGCAAGGAGTCTACGGTCGACTTGTCCGAGATGTACGACTGATCAGCTGGCGGCTGAAGCACGCGTTGGCTGACGGACTTCACCGATGGGTGTGGGCTGTGCCCGCGATCCGTCCGGATAGACGAGACCGGCCGAGATCACCAACTTCGCCGCGTCTTCCACCGACATGTCCAGCTCAATGACGTCTTCGTTCGGCACAAATAGCAAAAAGCCGGACGTCGGGTTGGGCGTCGTCGGCAAGAAGACAGACGTCTTGCCGTGTTCGCGTGGGATCTTGCGTTCAATCTCGCCCTTGGTGGAGGTCGAGATGAAGGCGATCGCCCAAAGTCCCTCGCGCGGATATTGCACGAGGCAGGCTTTATCGAAGGACGTGTCGGACTGAGCGAATACGGTTTCCGCGATCTGCTTCAGGCCGTTGTAGACCGAACGGACCACGGGCAGATTCTGAACAAGGTTCTCGGCCCAACGGATCAACTGGCGCCCCATGAAGCCTTTGGCGACCCAGCCAATAAAGATCGTGAAGATCAGGAAGGCGACCACACCCACGCCGCGGATATTCAGGCCGATGTATTGATCCGGTCTCAGATACCCCGGCACGAAGGGAAGCACCCAGCTATCGACCCATCCTGCCACCGTCCAGATCAACCACAATGTCAGACCAATCGGCGCAATAACGACAAGACCGGTCAGAAAAGACGACCGGAGCGTCGTGAAGATGCCGCGGCGGCGGCGGGCTTTTGGGGTTTCATCCGAAAACGGGGTCGTCATGCATTACCTGCTTCATACTCGCATGGGAACGTAAGGAGTTCACACGCCCCCTGCAATGACGCCAGACGACACATCAGCGTTGTTTGCCGATTTCTGTTGCAATTTCAGCGGCCAGCCGCGCGTTGTTCAAAACCAGTGCAATATTGGCCGTCAGTGATGCGCCTTCGGTGCGCTCGAAAATCGATTGAAGCAGGAAAGGGGTCACGTCTTTGCCTGTCACGCCCTTTTTCTCTGCATCAGCAATTGCGGCCGCGATGATGGGGTCAATGACATCCGACGGAATTTCGGCGTCCGTCGGGATCGGGTTGGCGATCAGTTGACCGCCCGGAAGGCCAAGTGACGCGCGCATCAGGTGGGCGCCAGCAATCTCTGCCGCAGTATCCAGACGAAGCGGCGCTTCAAGACGGGATGCACGGGACCAGAACGCGGGAAAGCTGTCTTGTCCATAAGCAATCACCGGCACGCCGAGCGTCTCCAAGACTTCAAGCGTCTTCGGGACGTCAAGGATGGCCTTTGCCCCTGCAGCCACTACGGTCACGGCGGTGTTGGCCAGTTCGCTGAGGTCAGCCGAGATATCAAAACTTTCCTCTGCACCGCGATGGACACCACCAATTCCGCCCGTCGCGAAAACATCGATGCCGGCCGCTTTCGCGCCAATCATCGTTGCCGCCACTGTGGTGGCGCCCGTCCGACCGCTGGCCATGGCTACGGCCATGTCGGCGCGCGACAGCTTGGCGACGCTGGTGGCTTGGGCCAATGCCTCCAACTCGGTCGCGGACAGTCCGACATGCAGGGTACCGTCCAGGACCGCGATCGTCGCCGGCACAGCCCCTGCGCGTTCCACTTCGGCTTCTACAGCGCGGGCCGTTTCCAAGTTCTGCGGGAACGGCATGCCATGCGTGATGATCGTGCTTTCCAGCGCGACTACTGGGTCATTGTTAGTCAAAGCTGTCCGGACGGGCCCAGAAAGCGCAAGGGGTAGGGGGGTCATCCGACGTCTCCTGAAACGTAGGCTGCAGCCGCATTCAGTGCGGATTGCAAGGCGTTCTGACCGCGGACACCGCTCAACTCTGCCGCGATGTGTGCGGCCATGAAGGTATCTCCGGCCCCCGTGACCCTTGCCACCAGGACTTTTGGCGGATGCGCCTCGTAAACACCTTCGGGCCCCGCTTCGGCAGCGGCATTGCCACCGTCGGTCACAAGCACCCGTGCGGCACCACGTGCGACAAGCGTCTCGGCCGCTTCAAGGGCTGTGGAGTAAGACTGCTGGCTCAGCAAGCTTGCTTCTTCAAGGTTCACATAAAGCGTCGCGTGGCGCGCATTGAGAAGCGGCAGAAGTCGTGTGGCCTTGCCTGGTGAGGCCGGCGCAACCCGCAAGTCCGACTTCGAAAAAAGCGGGCTGGTCGCAATGTCCGACAGCAGATGCTCCGTCAGATTGCCGTCCAGCGCAATCGGTCCTTCAAACGGTGCGCTTTCGGACCCGAGGCGCCCGTCTGCCAGTGGCGCCAGAATCTTCTCGCCCGCCGCTTCAAGCGAGTGGGCGTCGGCAATGGCTGCGATCAAGCCATTGGCACCTTCAATTGCCATATACGTATCTGTGGGCAGATCTTCAGACCGATAGACATAGTCTGTGACAAGACCCATCCGCTGTGACGCCGAGATCAACTCGTGCCCGTTTTCGTCTTGGCCAACGGCGGTCAGAAGAACGGGCGACAGGTCGAAACGGCGCAGCGTCATGGCGATATTCATGGCCACGCCACCGGGCAGACGCGTGATGCGCCCCGGCACGTCGGAGCCCACGCGCATAGACGCGCTGGAGCGGCCGATCACATCCCAGAGGACAGATCCAATGCAAAGAATGGGTGTAGACTGCGCCATGCCGCTGCTTCTGCGATGTTTGACGCGCGGCGGCAATACGTATTGAAGGCCTTACGACGCCCTTTTGCCGCAGATCCCGGGTTTTCCGCACCGTAGTGCCGAGCCTAAGGAAAGGGGGGTTGCCCTCCATTTCCTGCTGCTGTAAGGCCCGCCTCACTTCACAGGCGAGGCTTGGGCCAGAGGGAGAGACATCCCCGATGGTCCGCCGGTTGGCCCAAAAGGGTCGAGACGCTTCGCCGAGGACAGGAAACCGGAAAGGACAACGGAACATGGCCCTGCCTGAATTCTCCATGCGTCAGCTTTTGGAAGCTGGTGTTCACTTTGGTCACCAAACCCAGCGTTGGAATCCTCGTATGCAGGAGTTCATCTATGGTGATCGCAATGGCATCCACATCATGGATCTGACGCAGACCGTCCCCATGCTGGACGCTGCTCTGAACGTCATTCGCGAAACCGTCGCGAAGGGCGGCCGCATCCTCTTTGTTGGCACCAAGCGTCAGGCACAAAAGCCGATCGCCGAAGCCGCAGAGCGTTGCGCACAATACTACATGAACCACCGCTGGCTTGGTGGCACGCTGACCAACTGGAAAACCGTCAGCCAGTCGATCGCCCGTCTGAAGGAAATCGACGAGAAGATGGTCGATGGTGCCGAAGGCCTGACCAAGAAAGAGCGTCTTGGCATGGAACGTGACCAGCAGAAGCTTCAGGCTTCGCTGGGCGGCATCCGTGAAATGGGCGGCGTTCCGGATCTGTTGTTCGTCATCGACGTGAACAAAGAAGATCTGGCCATCGCAGAAGCCAAGAAGCTTGGCATTCCGGTTGTGGCTGTCGTCGACACCAACTGCTCTCCGGAAGGTGTGGATTACATCATTCCTGGCAATGATGACGCGGCCCGCGCCATCGCGCTTTATTGCGATCTGGCCAGCCGCGCTGCGCTTGACGGCATGTCGGCACAGCTGGGCGCTGCAGGCGTTGACATCGGTGCGCTTGAAGACGCAGCAGAAGACGGTCTTGGCGACGAGGCTGCTGTAGACGCCGGACTTGGCGTTGAGGTTGGCGACGCATCGAGCGAAACGGTTGCTGATGACGCCGTCGCTGCCGACGCCCCTTACGAGTTGGAAAACAAGGAATAATCCTTGTTCCCGGACTGACATCGGGTGCGGCAGACGCCGCATCCGACCCATTCGATATTGAAAAGGAGCCTCCTATGGCGATCACCGCTCAACAGGTGAAGCAGCTGCGCGAAAAAACCGGCGCAGGCATGATGGACGCAAAGAAAGCGCTGACCGAAAACGACGGCGACATGGAAGCCGCAGTTGACTGGCTGCGGACCAAAGGTCTGGCCAAGGCCGACAAGAAAGCTGGCCGCACGGCAGCTGAAGGCCTTGTAGCCGTCAAGACCGATGGCGGCGTTGGTGTTGCTGTCGAAGTGAACTCGGAGACCGACTTCGTTGCGAAGAACGAAGAATTCCAGGGCATGGTCAGCGGTATTGCTGGCAACGCGCTGTCCGTCGACAGCGTAGAAGCTCTGGCAGGTTCGGATCTGGACGGCAAGCCCGTCAGCGAGCGTCTGACCGACGCCATTGCGAAGATCGGCGAGAACATGACGCTCCGCCGCATGGCCAAGATCGAAGGCGAAAACGTCGTCACCTATGTCCACAACGCCACCGGCGCTGAAATGGGCAAGATCGGCGTTCTGGTTGCATTCTCGGGCGACAATGCTGCCTTGGCGCGTCAGGTTGCGATGCACATTGCAGCCGTGAACCCGGCCGCGCTTTCGGAAGCCGACATGGACGCATCGGTTGTCGAAAAAGAAAAGCAGATCCAGATGGATATTGCGCGCGAAAGCGGCAAGCCCGAGCAAGTCATCGAGAAGATGATCGAAGGCCGTATGAAGAAGTTCGTCGCTGAATCGACGCTTCTCAATCAGGCTTTCGTCGTCAACCCGGATCTGACCGTTGGCGCTGCAGCTTCCGAAGGTGGCATCGACATCTCGGGCTTTGTTCGCCTTGAAGTTGGCGAAGGCATCGAAGTCGAAAAAGAAGACTTCGCGGCAGAGGTCGCAAAGGCCGCACAGGGCTAAATTCAGCCTGAAGAATTAGGGAAGGGCGGTGCTGCCGGGAAACAGCGCCGCCCTTTTTGTTTAAGACTCAGCGCCCGACCAATGGGGATGAGGCATTGCGCTGACACTCGCCTTAATGAGTAGATGCCGGCGTCGGAGCGGAAGAATACACCCCTAGGCCGGCGCCGGTTTCCCGACTTTTCCCCTCTGGTCGGCAAAAAACGATGCCTACACCTTTGGAGTTGTCCCCTTGGCTAAAGCCACCACTCACGGAACACCTTTATCATGCCGACTAGGTGACCTTTGGGAAAGTACGGGATTCCTTACCTTTTGGTCAGATTTCTTGATCTAGCCTGAAAATCTGGTTCTGAACGGAGGCTTTCAGAACGGCCTGCGCCGTGGTTTCGACGCCCAAGGTTTCGCGTGCCAGCCGCATATGTTTCTCGATTGCGGCCGGCGTCACGTCGAGGATCGTAGCAATGTCGATCGTTGTCTTGCCGTCGCCGACCCATTCAAGAACTTCGCGCTGGCGTTTGGTCAGACGTCTGTTTCGACCTTCAAAGGGCAGGGACACCAGCTTGAGGTGTACGACTTGATTGAGAAGCTCAATATCGGGTCCTGCAGCATCCCAGATCATATCCACATCGGTCTGCGACATTCC
>CAZMKY010000125.1:0-2754 GCA_964566835.1 uncultured Rhodobacterales bacterium | reverse complement strand
GGCAGCGTATCGCCTGCTTCGATTGCCATTGCGTTTGTCCTCTGATTGGGTTCCGTTCGCACGCGATATATAGACCGGCGGCGGCGACGGGCCAGATGGAGATCGGGATGAACAGCATAGTTGTGGTTGGGGGTGGTCAGGCGGGCGCTTCTCTGGTCGCCAAGTTGCGTCAGCTGGGTCATGACGGCCCCATCACATTGATCTGCGAAGAAGAGGCCCTGCCCTACCAGCGCCCGCCCCTGTCCAAGGCCTACCTCTTGGGCGAGATGGAGGAAGAACGGCTCTATCTTCGAACCGAAGCCTGGTATGCCGACAACGACATTAAGGTCATACGTGGCGCGCGCGCATCCAATCTGGATCCCGCGGCCAAAACCATCACGGTGGGCAACGATGTTCTTGCCTTTGATCATCTTGCACTGACGACGGGATCTGTCCCGAACCGGCTGCCAGAGCGTCTGGGCGGCAGTCTGGAGGGCGTGTACGTCGTACGCACGCTTGCCGACGTCGACGCGATGGCCCCCGAAGTCGTATCCGACGCGCGCGCTTTGATCGTCGGCGGTGGGTATATCGGTCTGGAAGCGGCGGCTGTTATCGCCAAGAAGGGTGGACGCGTCACGTTGGTGGAGCTCGCCGACCGCATCCTTCAACGCGTCGCCGCACCCGAGACATCGGATTACTTCCGGGCCCTGCACCAGTCACATGGCGTGACCATTCGCGAAGGGACAGGCCTTGACCATCTGGCGGGGGAAGGCCGCGTGGACGCTGCAGTCTTGAGTGACGGCACGCGGGTTGAAGTGGATTTTGTCGTCGTCGGCACGGGCATTCGCCCTAATGACGGCCTTGCGGCCGAGGCGGGACTTGCCACTGACAATGGCATCGACGTGGACGAGATGGGCTTGACGTCCGCGCCGGGGATCTGGGCTGCGGGCGACTGTGCGCGGTTCCCCGTGAATGGCGATCGCATCCGGCTTGAAAGTGTGCAGAACGCCATTGATCAGGCCGAAGCCGTCGCCGCCAATATGCTTGGGGCGGCCACACCCTACGTCCCGAAGCCTTGGTTCTGGTCGGATCAGTATGACGTGAAACTTCAAATCGCCGGGTTGAACACAGGATATGACCATGTCGTCATTCGGCCCGGTGCCACCGAAGGTTCACGTTCGCATTGGTATTTCAAAGGCGACACGCTTTTGGCCGTCGACGCGATGAATGCGCCACGGGACTACATGATCGGCAAGCGCATGATCGAGGGCGGCACGTCGCCAACCCCGGATCAGGTGGCCGACCCGGACTGCAATCTCAAAGCTCTGCTCTGATGCGGATCGTCGGTGGCACTTGGCGCGGGCGCGCCTTGGCCAGCGTGGGCAAGGGCGACCCGGCACATCATTTGCGCCCGACGACGGACCGCGTCCGGGAAAGCCTGTTCAACATGCTGGCGCACCGGGCCGATAAGCCGCTTGAGGGCGCGCGCATCCTTGACCTGTTCGCGGGCACCGGAGCTTTGGGGCTGGAGGCACTTTCGCGCGGCGGCACATCCGCGACGTTTGTGGAAAGCGGTCGGAAAGGCGTGGCCCTGATCGCCAGGAATATCGAAACGTTGGACGCCGCCGACCGCACGGCACTTGTTACCCGCGATGCCACGCGTCTGACCAAGGGAACGCCGCATGATCTGGTCTTCCTCGACCCGCCATATGGCAAGGGTCTTGGCAGACGCGCCTTGGAGAGTGCCGTCAAAGGCGGTTGGATTTCACCGGGTGCATTGATCGTCTGGGAGGAAGCCGAGGTGCAACAAGCGCCCGACGGTTTTCTGCCGGACGATGCGCGCAGCTTTGGCCAAACCCATGTCACGCTTCTAAGATTTGGTGATGCGCCCCAGCCGGACTAGTATTGCCATATGGAACTGACATTTCGCCCAAACGCCCTGACGGTCGAAAACACTGCGCCCGCGCCCCGTGCGCCCAAGACCTCGTGGCCATTGATGGGCGATATCGTCAGCCACAGGATGGACATCCCGGAACATCTTATTCAGTGGCGGCGCGCAATGAATGAAGACGACCCGATGATCCTACCATCCGGCACGAAAGACCTCTGACGGCGACTTAGCCCCAGGTCGGGTGAAACTTGCCACCGGGCGACAACGTGAAGATCTCGCAGCCATCCTCGGTCACACCGATGGAATGCTCGAACTGAGCGGAGAGGGACTTGTCGCGCGTCACGGCAGTCCAATCATCGGCCAGCACCTTGGTCTCGGGTCGTCCAAGGTTCACCATCGGTTCAATCGTGAAGAACATGCCAGGTTCCAAAGTGGCTCCGGTGCCAGCACGACCATAGTGCAGGACATTCGGCGGCGCGTGGAAGACGCGGCCCAGACCGTGGCCACAGAAATCGCGCACGACGGACATGCGGTGCGCTTCGGCAAAGGCCTGAATGGCGTGCCCGATGTCGCCGAAAGTGTTGCCCGGCCTGACTGCTTCGATGCCCTTGAACAGCGCATCATGCGTGACCTGCACAAGCCGTTCGGCCTTCCGGCTCAACTTGCCGGCGACATACATCCGGCTGGTGTCGCCATACCACCCATCTACGATGACCGTTACGTCCACATTCAGGATGTCGCCATCCTTCAGCACCTTCGGACCGGGGATGCCGTGGCAGACCACGTGATTCACGCTGATGCAGCTTGCGTGCTGATACCCCTTGTAGCCGATCGTCGCCGAAATCGCCCCAGCTTCATTGACCATCGAGGTGATCGCGGCATCG
>CAZMKY010000124.1:0-6079 GCA_964566835.1 uncultured Rhodobacterales bacterium | reverse complement strand
GGTCGTGGCCATTAACCACTTCGTCACCGACACCGATGCCGAGGTGCAGGCGGTCAAGGACTACGTGGCAGGACAAGGTGCCGAAGCGGTGCTGAGCCGCCACTGGGAGCTGGGCTCCGAAGGCTCCGCCGATCTGGCCTCAAAGGTCGTGGAGGTGATTGATCGGGACGAGGCCAACTTCGCGCCGATCTACCCCGACGACATGCCGCTCGCGGACAAGATCAACACGATCGCCACGAAAATCTACCGCGCGGACAGCGCCCAGATGGACCAGAAGATCCTCAACCAGTTGAAAGACTGGGAAGATCAGGGCTACGGCAATCTGCCGGTCTGCATGGCAAAAACGCAATACAGTTTTACCACCGACCCCAACGAGCGTGGCGCGCCCACCGGGTTCGACATCCCCGTGCGCGAAGTGCGCCTGAGCGCGGGTGCAGGCTTCGTCGTGGCCATCTGCGGGGAGATCATGACAATGCCGGGTCTGCCGCGCGTCCCGTCGGCTGAACACATTCGCATCAACGACGAAGGTCAGGTCGAAGGCCTGTTCTAAGTCGCGACGTATTTCTGGTAACGCCCCGGTCTTTTGGCCGGGGCGTTAACTTTTGATAAGCTCTGGTCTTTCCGGGCGCGGGTTGCACGCTAGACTTCGTGACAAGTGAAGCTTCGGCAGCAGGCAAACGACATGGCGTACTCAATCCTCATCCTTGGCGCATCCTATGGCTCCCTGCTTGGGACCAAGCTTCTGATGGCAGGTCACGACGTAACGCTGGTCTGCCGTCAGGCGACGGCCGATCTCATCAACCGGAACGGAACCGAAGTTCGCATCAGGCTTCGCGGTGAAGACAGCCATAGGACGATCAAGTCCAAGTATCTGCCGGGCCGGCTGGATGCTTCCGCGCCGGAAAATGTCGACCTCACACGCTACGATCTGGTCGCACTCGCCATGCAAGAGCCGCAGTATGGTGCAGAGGAGCTAAAGGCGCTGATGGCGCTGGTTGCGGCGGCAAGGTTGCCCTGCCTGTCGATCATGAACATGCCGCCTTTGCCGTACCTGCGTCGGATATCGACCATCGACACAGACGGGGTGTTGGGGGCGTTTTCGGATCCGTCCGTCTGGGATGGATTTGAGCCCGGGCTTGTCACGCTCTGTTCCCCTGATCCTCAGGCCTTCCGTCCACCGGACGAGGCTGCAAATGTCCTGCACGTCGGGCTGCCGACCAACTTCAAGGCTGCACGGTTTGAAAGCGATGCGCACACGCGCATTCTTGAGGAATTGGAAGAAGACATCGCTGCGGTTCGCCTCGATGGGATGGATGTCCCGGTCAAACTTCGCGTGTCCGAAAGCCTGTTCGTGCCCTTGGCCAAGTGGTCGATGCTTCTGACCGGAAACTACCGCTGCATCACGGGCGGAGAACCGCGCGCCATTCGCGATGCTGTCCACGGCGATATCGAGGCTTCGAAGCGTGTCTACACGCATGTCGGTGCCATCGCCCAAGCGCTCGGTGGTGCGCCCGAAGATCAGGTGCCGTTCGAGAAATACGCAAAGGCGGCAGAAAGCCTTCTGAAGCCGTCCTCTGCCGCACGCGCCGTTGCGGCCGGGGCGACCCGGATCGAACGCGTCGACAAGTTGGTCCAGGGCCTCTCTGTCACGCTCGGCATGGCACATGACGTGATCGACCAGACGGTCGCCACGGTTGACGCAAGCCTCGCCGCGAACGCGAAAGGCTAGTCCGTCTTCTGACCTGCGCGACGCATATGCCAGCCGTCGATTAGCGTGTTCAGGTCTTCCGCTGTGCGACCGGCCGTCAACGCCTCTTCGACAATCTGGGCCTGCGTCAGCGGCGCCAGGCCACCGACCGGCGGATCGGTGTCAAGATTGGTCGGATAAGCGTAGCCCTCGGCCGAGGCTGCTATGACGTTGGACACGGCCTCTGGCCCGAGTTCCGCGCCTATGTGCTGCAACGCGGGATAAAGCGCCTTGCACATGGCGCCTCTGTCCACGGCTTCGATGGCCCGGCCAAACGCGGAAGAGACCTGCAGCAGGTTCACCATCCGCGCCATGTCGGCAGTCCGGTTCGTGCCGGCGCCGTGCATCAAGGCCGGGTTGAAGAATACGACGTCGCCAATTGAAAGCGGCAATTGAACATGATGATCGGCAAAGACCTGTTGCGCG
This sequence comes from uncultured Rhodobacterales bacterium, assembly GCA_964566835.1. Lineage (GTDB taxonomy): Bacteria > Pseudomonadota > Alphaproteobacteria > Rhodobacterales > Rhodobacteraceae > CAZMKY01. The sequence goes on along the minus strand of CAZMKY010000124.1, from coordinate 3,906 downwards.
GCTTCGGTGCCAAAGGACAGGTAGCCGTTCTCCACCGTTTGCGAGTAGGGCAGCAGCATCGTTGGGCCGCTCTCAACCGACATTTCGCAATGAGAGATCCCGCCTTGCAGGGTCAGGGCCGGTGACAATCGGTGGGCATGAGCGGGGAAGCGCGCGGCATAGTCACGCTCCATGAAGCCAAGGTGATAGTCCCGGTGCGGTGTCTGCGCGGCGCCGCCGGGGTTCACCCGATTGACCTGCGCTGTCAGTTGGTATCCCGGCCCAAGCCACGCCTCTGACGCCAGCGCGATCGCATCGGTTGCATAGTATCGCGCAAAGTTTTCCGGGTCGGCGAGACAGTGCTTCTCGGCAGAATTCCAGACGCGGTCATTGGCACCGGGCTTTGCAAAATGGTCGCCAGCACCCAGACCGCTTTCACGCTCTTCGGTGATCAATTGATCGAAAACCTCGGTCGCCTTTTCGACAACATTCGGATGAATGGCATCCTTGATGACCAGGACACCCGGACCATCGGCAAAAAGCGTCGCCCACTCCCCAAGCAGGCGCTGACGGTCGGGGGCAGAGCGTGCAGCGGCGGAGACATCGGCGGCCGCGTAGATGGGGATGCCTTTCTGGATCTCCCGCGCCGTCGGCCAGTCTTCATCCAACGTTTGCCGCAGGACCGCGCGTCGGAGCGCCTCTGCGTCATCGTCCAGCCACACAGCCTCGAACACACCCTCAGGCGATCTTTTGTCCATTCCCGGTCTCCTCCCTAGGCCAAAGCTTAGTCCGGCATCATTTTCTTGTCAGGTGCGATTTCGCGGTGCTAGCATTTCTCCACCTAACCGGGCAGGGATGTCTATCGGACGCGCCCGACGCCGCGAGCACATCCCGGCGCGTGAAATTCCACGAACATTCAGGACGCAGCACGAGGCTGCAAAAGGGGAGGATGAAAATGCCTGAAGTAGGTGTGATCGGCGTCGGTGATATGGGCTCCGGATTGGCCAAGAATCTGGCCGCGAACGGGTTTGATGTTTGGGGGCGTGATCCCGATCCAAGACGGGAAGCGGCGCTTGAAGCGCTTGGCGTGAAAGTTGCGAAATCGGCGGCAGAGGTCGGCCAGAAGGCGAAGATCGTGTTCATCATGGTGATGCGAGGATCAGAAGTCCGGGACGTGATCTTTGGCGAAGACGGACTTCTAACGACGATGTCGCCCGGCGGGACAATCCTGCTGACGGCGACCATAAAACCGAGCGAAGCACGAGAGATCGGACAGGACCTTGAAGGCACCGGGGTCCGGCTGATTGATACACCAGTGTCCGGCGGCTTTCCGGGCGCGCAAAGTGGAACGCTGACGATGATGGCCGCGGCACCGGATGATCTTCTGGAGGAACTGCGGCCCGTGATGGACGCCGTCAGTGCGAATATCCATCACGTAGGGCAAGCGCCCGGCGAAGGGCAGACCGTCAAGGCGTGCCTGCAGTCTTTGATCGGCGCGCAGTTTTCGGCAACCTTCGAGGCGGCTGCGCTGGCGGCCAAGGCAGGTGTCCCCGGTCAGGTGATCCTTGATGTGTTCTCGACGTCGTCAGCGGGCTGCGGTGTGGTGAACAACGCGCTTGAGAAGATCATCGATCGTCAGTTCGTCGGCACCGGCAGCCATATCAACACGATGCACAAGGATCTGACCATCTCCATGAGCCTCGGCGAGGATCTCGGCGTGCCCCTTCACACGGCGGCGGCGGCCATGCAGATCTTCCATGCTGGGCGCACGAAATACCCAGATGGTGACAACTGGATCTGCACGCGGGTCATCGAAGAGATCATCGGCGCGGAATTGCACCGATAGTTCAGGGCCAAAGGCGAGGGGCGCTGCCCCTCGCGCTCCCCGGGGTATTTCAGAACAAAGGACGAGGGAAACGAGATGAAACTGGGTGTGATTTGTGATGGCATCAGTCGCGATCTGACGCATGCACTGGATGTCATGGATGAGTTCGACCTCGAATACGCAGAGTTGCAGTTTGTCGGCGATACGGAGGTCGGCGACCATTCTGCGGGCGAGGTGCGCGAAATAGATCAATTGCTGAAGGCGCGCGGCAAGCCTGTCAGTTGCCTCAGTCGCCACATCTTCGCAGGTCTGACCACGGCGAATGCACCAGGGGACCCGGCACATGCCAAACACATGGACGCACTGAAGCGCGTCATCGACATGGCGCATGTCGTGGGCTCTCCGCTTGTCCGGATCATGACCAACAAGAAGGAGCAGATCCTTTGGGGCCGCAACGGGGCCGAGCAGTGGAATGTCGCCCACGGCGCTTGGGACAAAACCTTGGAACTGATCGCACCGGCGCTCGACGTGGCACGCGATGCGGGCGTGACACTGGTCGTCGAGACCGGGAACGGCACCATGGTCAATTCGAACTGGACGGCGCGCCGGTTGATTGACGACCTTTCCGCGAAAGACGTGCTGCAGGTGCTTTGGGATCCGGCGAACAACTGCTGGTGCCATGAGCGTATGTGGCCGGACGGTTATGAGACGGTTCAGGGCGGCTATCTTGGCCATGTCCATATCAAGGATGTTGTTGTCGACACACCGAAGGCCACTTTGGAAGTGCGTGAAATGGGGCAGGGACAACTGGCCGATCAGTTCGCGCCGGCCGCGGCAGCGATGCGATCCGATGGTTATGACGGCGTAATCAGCTTCGAGAGCGTCTATCGCCCGGAAGGTGGAACTTTTGAGGACGGGTTCCGCCGATCCATCGGGACGTTCAAGTCGCTTTTTGGATGACGCCCATCAGAGGATAGTGCGCTTGACCAAGAGCTCTGTCCCAAGCGGCACGTCGCGAAGGACGTCACAGACCTTTGGTCCGCTTTCGCCAGTGCCGTAAGGGTTGGGGGCGTTCGCCAGGTCCTCGCGCCATGCTTCGTCTGTTGCCGCGCGCTTCAGGACGTCAAAGATCGCGTCTGCATCATAGCCCACATGCACGACGTTTTCGCCCGCCAGTCGGCCCAGTTGCCGCGTGCCGACATTGACCGTCGGACAACCGAAGGCCGCCGTTTCCTTCAGTCCGGAAGACGAATTGCCGACGCAGGCCCCGGCCGTGATGCGCCCCGAAACGTTGAGCGCGCCGTGATAGAGAAGTCGTCCAAGGCTTTGGCGCAAGACCACGCCGTCGCGACCATTGGCCCAGGCCGTCAGCCTCTCTGCAATTTCGCGCCCGCCGGCGTCGTTGTTGGGGAAGGTTGCAATGATCTGTGCGTCCAGATCGCGTCGCGCCCGGTCAAGCGCGTCGAGCGTCGGGTTCACCTGGCCGAGCGCGGCTTCCGGCTCGGTCGAAATCGAGTGTTGCGTGAAGACGATGACGGGACGCTCCAGCGACAGGCCAAGGCGTTCAGCCACCTCTTCGGGCGGTGTGAAATCGCCTGCCCGGATCAGGTCAATGGGCGGAAAGCCCGTATCGTGGATGCGCCAGTCTTCTTCACCCATGGCGCGCAGCCGGTTTGCCGCGTCCGGGTTCGTCGGGAAGTGGATGTGCGCCAGCTTCGACATGGCGTGGCGCACCGTGTCGTCCAGCGCGCCGCCCTCTGTCAGGTCGCCGCCTTCCATGTGGGCGGTCGGTATGCGCATTTGTGTGGACGCAATCAACGCCGCGAAAGCTTCGAACCGGTCGCCATAGACCAGAAAGATGTCAGGCGTATTGGCGGCCAGCGCGGCGGCGGCAGACAATACGCCCCCTCCGATCGCGCGGGGTGTGGCGGCGGCATCGTTGCCGGTCATCTCTACCGTGATCTCGGCGGCGACGCGAAACCCATCGGCCTCGATCTCGTCCAGTGTTCGACCGAGCGCGGTCTCGCCATGCGCACTGCCGACGAACAGGCGCAATTCCAGATCATCTGCATCGCGGATTGCGTGCAGGATCGGGACCAGAA
>CAZMKY010000123.1:0-3751 GCA_964566835.1 uncultured Rhodobacterales bacterium | reverse complement strand
ATCATGGATCTGCGCGGCCTTCGCAGCGGTCTCGACCTCGGCCCGCGTGGCCCCGTCCCGGCCATAGGCGATGTTGTAACCCACGGTGTCATTGAACAGCACCGTATCCTGCGGCACCACGCCAATCGCGGCATGCAGGCTGGATTGCGTGATGTCGCGCACATCCTGACCGTCGATCGAAAGGCTTCCGTCGCCGACATCGTAGAAGCGGAACAAAAGCCGCCCGATGGTCGACTTTCCAGACCCCGATGACCCGACAATGGCGACGGTTTCGCCGGCCGGAACGCGAATGGTCACGCCTTTCAGAATGGGACGCTCCGGATCGTAGCCAAAGCTGACATTCTCCAAGAGGATCTCGCCCCCTTTGACGTCCAGATCGGGTGCATCGGGCTTGTCCTTGACCTCGGTCGGTTGCTCCAGCAGGTCAAACATTTCACCCATGTCGACGAGGCTTTGACGGATCTCGCGATAAACCGTGCCAAGGAAGTTCAGCGGCATGGTGATCTGGATCATGTAGGCGTTGACCATGACGAAATCACCAACCGTCAGGGCCCCGTTCTGAACTCCGATCGCGGCCATGACCATGACAACCACCAAGCCGGTGGTGATCAAAACAGACTGGCCAAAGTTCAGAAAGGCGAGCGAATAGGACGTCTTCAGCGCGGCCTTTTCATAAGCCGCCATCGCCGTGTCGTAGCGTCCCGCCTCACGGGCCTCCGCGCCGAAATACTTGACCGTTTCAAAGTTCAGCAGACTGTCGATCGCCTTCTGGTTGGCGTCGGTGTCCTGATCGTTCATCTCCTTGCGGATCTTCACGCGCCATTCGGTCACTTTGAACGTGAACCAGATATAAAGCCCGATCGTGATGGCCACGACGAACAGGTACCAAGCATCAAAGACCCACGCGAGGATCACACCGATCATCAAGAGCTCTAAGATCAGTGGTCCGATCGAAAAGAGAAGGAAGCGCAACAGGAACTCGACGCCCTTCACGCCCCGCTCGATGATACGGCTCAGACCGCCAGTCTTCCGCGTGATGTGGTAGCGCATTGAAAGACGATGGATATGGGTGAAGGTCTCCAACGCCAGCTGGCGCAAGGCACGCTGGCCGACACGGGCGAAGATAACGTCGCGCAATTGCTGGAAGCCGACATTCATCAATCGTGCGACGCCATAAGCAACCGTAAGGCCAACCGCGCCCAACCCAAGCATCCATGCTGCATCGGTTCCGTCACCGCCCAGCTTGTCGACCGCTGCCTTGTAGAAAAACGGTGTGGACACAGCGACAAGCTTGGAGACGAAAAGCGCAACCAAAGCCCAGACGACGCGATGCTTTACCCAAGGATGTTCATCCGGCCAAAGGTAAGGCGCAACGCGGCGGATCGTGCGCCAACCGCTCTGACGCTCGGCTGCTTCGACGGTATCTGTCATGAATGCTCCTGAACTCGGAGCAAATACCTAAGTGCGCACACCCGGAAAGACCAGAGGCATCAATCCGGGACGGTGAAGATCTGTCCGGGATAGATAAGATCAGGGTCCCGGATGCGATCCGCGTTCGCTTCGAAAACGCGAACGTAAAGCAACCCGTCGCCGTAGTTCTGGTCGGCAATCCCCCAAAGCGTGTTGCCGGGCTGAACGGTGATCAACTGAACGGGTGCAATCTGCGCATCATCGCTTCGGGTATCCAAGGCTTGGATGGTTTCCACGGCTTCACGCTTGAACGGTGTCTCGGTGCGCGACACCACTGCACCTTCCGCGTCCACTTCGTCCACGCGAAGCGTGTAGACGCCCGTGTCGATGTCAGGCAGATCGGCCCGCCACTGGCCATCGCCTTCCACAGGCGTCGTTAGAAGCGGCTGGTTGTCGATGTAGACCCGGACAAAGTTGTTCCCGCTGGAACGGCCGGACAATGCCACATCGCCTTCGGTGTCATAGGTGATGGCATCGATGGAAATGTTGTCCTGCGCGGCAGGCGGTGCGTCGGATTGAAGGACGCGGATGCCCGTGTCGTCGGCAAGAAGAACCGTCGGTGCAGATGGTTGGGGCTGTGTCTCTGGGCTTTCGATCTCGGTGGTGGTCGGCGCCTCTGCCACTTCGGTCTCGGGCGCAGCGCTCTCGGGCTCCTCGGGTGCGTCATCTTCGACAACGGGCTCGGGCGCTGGTGTTGCCGGTGGATCCACCTCAGGGGCGGCCGCAACGCTTGGGACTTCCCGCTCGGTGGGCTGCGCCTCGGGCGCTGCCTCTGGAGCAAGGGCCGCAACTTCGGTCTCTGTCTCGACTTCAGGCTCAGGGGCACGCGCCGGCGCTGGTTCGGCCTCTGCGATCGGCTCTGCCGGTTCTTCGGCTTCTTCGACAGCATCTTCTTCGTTCAGGGCCGCCATGGCGGTCTCCAGCGCTTCAGAGGCCGCGCCTTCTGTCGCTTCCGCGACCTCTTCCACGACACCTTCCGCAACCTCGACAGCGTCGTTGACGGTCTCTTCTGCCTCGTTCGCGGCTGCTTCCACGGCCTCATTCGCAGCCGTCTCAACGGCATTCGGTTCAGTCTCTGCAACCGCTTCTTCAGCGTCGGCCACGGCGTCTTCGGTCGCGGACGTCGCATCTTCGGCGCGGGCAACGAGGTCATCCGCGGAAGGCTGCAGGATGACCGTCTGGCGCGACACGACTGCAACTTCGTCCGATCCAACCTGCCGAAGCGACACCACACGTGGCATATCGGACCGCCCGACATCCAAAAGTGTGACAAAACCACCGCTGGCGTCCGCAGTGACACTTGCCGCTACGACACCGTCGACCAAGACGGAGATCTCCGAATTGGGCAAGCCGCGCCCGGCGATTACCGCTGAACCGTCCGTCTCAACTCGAACGATATCAAACTCCGGCGCCGGCGGCTCTGGTTCTTCTGGAGGCGTGACGGCTGCTTCCGTTTCAGTCGTCTCTTCCGGATCGACTTCCAGCTCTGGCTGGAGGGCCGCGACTTCCTCGGTCGTAGAGGCCTCTGGCAGAGGCTCCGGCGTCTGTGCAATCTGATCCTGCGCAAGAAAATAGGCGCCAATCCCGGCAACAGCCAGAACCAGCACACCCGCTAGGGCCGTGGTGTTTTTCACCAGACCAATCTCCCCATTTCGTCCCTGCTCTCGTTAGCGCGGGCCCCTTTGGTCCCGTCCCACGCTTGAGGCACGTTAGCAACAGGCGTAATAGGCGTCAAAAGTCATTGAGAGTCGAGCCGCCAATGTCCCCTCATCCCTTTTCTGTCTGTGTTTACTGTGGATCTCGTTCGGGCATTGACCCGGCCTACGCCGAAGCCGCCACCGCACTTGGGCAGCGCATCGCCGCCGAGGGCTGGCGGTTGGTTTACGGCGCTGGCGATATCGGATTGATGGGCGGCGTCGCAAAAGCCGCAACCGACGCCGGGGCAGAAACCCTCGGCATCATCCCTGAACACCTTCTGAAACTCGAAGCGCTGAAGACCACGCATGGCCAGCGCATCGTCACCGAGACGATGCACGAGCGGAAGAAGGTCATGCTGATGAATGCAGACGCAGTTGTCGTTCTGCCGGGCGGTGCGGGATCTCTGGACGAATTCTTCGAAGTCCTGACGTGGCGCCAGCTCGGCCTGCACGACAAGCCCATCATTTTGCTGAACGCCAACGGATACTGGGACCCGCTGATCGGACTGATTGACCATATCGTGGCCCAAGGCTTCGCCGATGCCTCGCTCAGAGGCTTCATCACCGTCGCCGACAGTGTTGAA